>MGFD01000022.1:9962-18022 GCA_001791715.1 Candidatus Uhrbacteria bacterium RIFOXYB2_FULL_45_11
ACTGCGCGTAGTTTTCCATCGTGTTCTTCCACTGAATCCCATTCGCGATTTTCTTCGCTTGTTCATCGCTCAGTGTTTCGCCGTTCAGCTTCGCGTCGTCTTGAACAAGTTTTGCCATTCCGCCCGCGGCATTCTGATATGCGTGCAACGCACGGAAATAGGCTTCCTCAACCGCACGCACCACGGTGGGCTGTTCGATCAAGTACTTACGATTGACGACGAGGACATCGACGATGGCCCCGTTGACCTTCGACGTGTCGTAAATTTGAATGACGCCCGGCAGAGAAAGAGCTTTCGACAGCGTCGGTTCCCAAAGGACGTACGCTTTTTGAGCTTGCTTGTCTGCCTTCTTTAGTTGATCCAAAACTTCATCCGGACTCGCTGCACTCACAAGCCAATCTTGCGTGCCGAGAGCTGGGAGCATGTTTGCGACCAATTGACGGGCGAGCGTTTCGCTCGGCGAATCGCCGGTCGCAACAATCTTCGTTCCAACGCGATTCAACGCGGCCGCGTTTTGAATGGCTTGCTTGTAAGCGACCATCCCGTCTGCGCCGTTTGAGTCGTCGATGAGAAGAAAGATCGTGACGTCCGCAAGAGCGTTCTCGGCAATACCAGCGACGATGTCGCTGTCGATCGTAAAGACCGCCATCTGAAGATCGCCCTTCTTGAGCGCATTCATGCGATTGCTGTACATATCTTTGTCGTCCGCAGCGGGCGCAACAATCTGCACACCGATTTCCGAACGACCCAACTGGTCGCGGAAATTCGGTGAGCGGAGGACGGCGTAGCCTGCGAATGAATCAGCGCCAATTTTGACATTGGTTTTGAAGTTCGAGGCAGAGCTCGTTTGCGCCACGCGGGCTTCTTGGATCTTTGGCATCAAAAGTGTCTTGATGGCAAAGCCAAGACCAAAGATGATTCCAATCGCCACAAGTGTGGCGATGATGCGACGATAGGCAATTGTCTTCGGATCCATCGTTTCTCCTTCTTTCGGGTTTGTCCGACTTTCGAACTTAGGTCACATCCGACATTCGGACATGAACTAAGAGAAAAGGTCGTTTCAGAGAAACGACAGGGTTTACTTATTGCGGACGCGTGCTAGGAGTAACCGACGTCGCAAAGCGACGAGACTCATGAGGCAAAGGGCGATGATGCCGGTCGGGGCAGGGTTGATTCCGCCTGGCGAAGCACTGCATCCTTTTTGTCGACCTTGAGCTGCATTCGCTGCAGGTTGCTGATTCGCCGGCTGGTTTTGAGCAGCATTCGGATCCGCATTCTGCGCATTCGCAGGGGGAGGCGGTTCCGGTTTTTGCTCACCAATCGGCCAGTTCGCGAGGTCCATGTTGGTGACGTCCGCGAGCCAGAGTTTTGCCACATCATCCGGAAGCCCTTGCAGCAGATCGTAATCGGCTTTTGCGGCGTCTGGATTTGTGGTTTCAACTTGTACGGCGGTCTGAAGCGCTCTGTTGAGAGCGATCGGATCGTTCGCGCCCCAGTAGCGGTCTGCGATGCGGGAGAGCTTGTGCTTCTCGCGCATACCGATACCAATGACATCGAGCTGAATCCGACGTTCTGGTTTCTTTACTTCTTCTGCGTACGTGTCCGCGAGGTTCCCGTCGGTCGCCTCACCATCTGTCACGACCAAGAGTTGGTACGTGCCATAGTTCTGTTGCGCGGCGCGGGCCTTCAGGAGTTCATCTGCAGCGGCTTTGATTGCATGTCCAAGTGGTGTTCCGCCGTCTGGTCTGATGTTATCGATCGCTGATTTCAGCTGATCTTTGTCGATAGGTCCGATCGGAGCGAGCCACTTCAATTGCGTATTGAGACCATATCCATTTCCCACAAACAGCAAGACGCCGACGTGGGTTGCGGAAGGAATTTGATCGATGACACTTTTGAGCGCGGTCTTTGCTGCGGTGATCTTGCGAACATCGCTGTCGTCCGAAATGGCGTCACGCATGCTCCCAGAACCATCGACCACGATTGCGATGCAGTCGTGCTTTTCGGCTTCGGCATACGCCGTGAACGGAAGTATGAGGCCGATCAAGAGAGCGGTAAGCTTCGTCATGATTGCCTCCTCTTACAGTTCGTAGTCGGAAGCGGTGGCAGCCTCGGCCGAAACTCGGACGATGCTAAATTCCACACGACGATTTTTCGCCGAATCATCTGGGCCCCGCGGCTTCACGATGAACGGGTCACTTGCACCTGCACCGATCACCTGGATTTGGCTTTCGTCCAGCTTCACGCCTTTCTTTGCGGCATAAGCAATGAGTGCATCTCGAACGTTCCCCGCCCGTTCGACCGACTTGTCACGTGCAACTTGCACGATCTTCGACGGAGGGGGTACAGGGTGTCCTTCTCTGTTGCGACTGTCGACATCGATCGCGCTGCGTTCCTTCTGAATCAGATCCAGAATTGGCTTTGCGTTGTCGAGACTGAGCGGGGAACCTTTGTAGGAATAGGTGAAGGCTCCCTTGACGCCAGCTTGCTTGATGATGCCGGCGTTGATGCCGTTTTGCAGAATCGCCGCCATGAGAACCACACTGTCTACATGACCACGGATTACGATTGGAGCGCGTGTGTACTTGCTCAAATACGTGATTGCTTGATCAAAATCTTTTCCGTACTGTGCATCATCAAAGGTCGATTGATCTTCGGCGAAGTATACAGAGAAGGAGATCATGGAATTGCTCGCGATCATGCCTGTCTGATTCAACTTTTCGATCTCGTCGGTGACCTTTTCAGCATTGAACCGCGCGGTGCGCTTCACGTTGCCAGAGACGAGGCCGTTGAACACGGCGTGATTCCAGTCGATCTTCGCACTCGGAACTTCTACGCGTGCAGTGGTGACACTGAGCGCTTCGGCGAGGTCGTTTGTGAGATCCGAGAAGTATTTGTGACCAGTTGGGTTTGCGGGATCATCCCACTCCACATTGCCGGCAACGCCGACAAACGAGGCGTCGAGCAGAAGACCAAACGTTTCGGACTCTGATGGACAGCCACCCTTCCACGTGTCGTTCACCTGCATCGCAAATGCGAACAGAGCACGTAGTTCTTCGGACCCTTTGTTCTTGTCTTCATAGTCATGGCGAAGCGCCGTGACTTTTTCGACGCTCTTCATGTATGCGGCCGCGAATTTCGTGACCGTGTCGTGATGCTCGGCGTTGAACTTGTGGGAGACGAAGTAGAAGTCAGGGATCGACTTGCGCCGATCTGCGGTGGACACGAGCACGTGTGCACCCTTGACCGAACCTTCTGCTCCCGAGCCCTTGCTCGTGAGACCACCTGTGAGCGCTGTCATGTCCGGAGACACAGCAAATGCACAATCCACCTTCGCATTGTCGCGAAGATGATTCGGCGGGTCGTCTTTCTTTGGGTCGTTGCTGATGCCCGCTGCCCAGACAATGTTCACGTCCGACATCTTCAAGTTCACGTCCCGAAGGATTTCGAACAAGAAACCTTCGTGCTGACCTGCATTTTGGATGGAGATCGTCGCGCCTTTCAGTTGCTTGATGTCCGTAATTTTGTCACGGCACACCAAGTGATCGCCCGCGGACCAAGTGAGTTGAAACGCCTTTTCCGGACACAGGTCTGCGTTCGGGGTGGGGCACAGCTCGGCGAGGTATCTACTGATTGTGGTGAAGGTCATGCGCAGGAACGGTGTCTCACCACGTTTGTACATTGCGATTTGCGCAGCGGTATTATCCGCGGCAAACAGCTTGAAGTTCAAGCCATGTTCCGCAAAGATGGTGCCGGCGCGCGTTTGCGTACCGCCCATGCCCCAGAAGAGGGGAAGCTCGCCGCCCCACAAGATGTAACCGAGATTAATCGGCACATCGGGAAGGACGTCACCGCCAGGCAACTTTGCCTGGACAGCGGCCACGGGAGCAGGTGCCGCCGGAGCGGGAGCCTGAGCCTGCGGCGCTGCCGGCGCGGGCGCGTTTGGCGCCGCGTTCGGAGTCGGATTTTCTCTCTTTTCACAACCGACGAGACTCGCAAGCGCGAACATCGTCACGATCATCAACATCATGCGAGAATTTCGCATCGTCACTCCTTGTCCTGTCGTTGAAATGAGAATACATCGTGACAGGCCGATGCACTCTTGTCCTCTGAAAGGAACATTCGGAAAAATTCCGAAGGCTGGAACTTACCCGGAAAATCAAATTTTGTCAAGGATTCTTTGCAGAATAGGTTCGTTCATTTTTTCTTGTGAATATCAGAACAAAAAAGGGGTTTTTGAAATGAAAACTTGATCGTTTGTTATAAAAAGCTGACAAAAAAAGAAGCCTCTGAAAAGGCTTCTAGCTGGCGGGCGGTTTGGGTGGGAGATGGATATTTCCTAGTTTGTTGAGGAGGAATATGATGAAAATGACGGACGAATACAAGCCCAGGATTGCTATGATGACGATGATCGTCCACAAGATAAATTCTAGAAATGCGTCACTACCACCTTCAGAGTAACCACCGTCTGCAAAGACGCGGGAAGGGAACAGGATGAACGTGAGGAGGAAAGCATAAATGAACGTTCGAAACTTCTTCAAGGGGAACTCCTTTCTCGTGACCACCCTGCAACAGGGAGTCGGTTGGGCTGCGTCAAGACAAACCATTCGCCTTGCGCGTGCTGCTCAATACGAAACGATTCTTTTGGAATCGACTTTTTCAACAGCCCTCCATAGCGTTTTGCCACGGTGTTTTGTTGCGCCACATCAATGGTCCCACGTACAAGATCGACGTGCGTCACGATGGCTACGTGTCCTGGGACACCATCGTTATTTCCGCGATCGAACACAAGGATGTCATATTTTCTTGGCGGTGTCGATGATCCGTTTGGAAATGCCGTGAGACCTTTCTCTTTTGCATGCCAGAAGTACGAATCCGCATGACCAGTTTGCGTCATGTTTTTGAACGAAAGTTTTTGTGCGTAGAAACGATTGATGTATTCCACACACTCAAATTCTATGCCGTATGTTCCGCGCGCATCATACGCTCCGGGAGCGTAGATGTTTACTCCATCGAATTCTCCGAGCACGGAACCGTGCGCAGGAGCATGAATGGACCATCCGTCAGAGATGTCTGTGTAGAGCTTGATGCTTCCGCACAGAATTGCGATGAGGATGCAGGCGAGTAGCACATGCGTACGTCTTGAATACATTTTTTCACCTCATGAAACGCGGTTGGGTACGGATCAAATCCATTACGATAATGCATGAGAAGCGTTTTTTCGATCAGAGTATCAGCTTTTTTTGACACCTCATGCCAAGATTCCGGAATGAAATCTGGTACGGCGGGAAAACGGAGATACCGCTTGAGCGATAACCATGGCCACACATTTTGTTCAAACGCGAGTTCTCGACTTGTTGGCACGAGTCGGAATTCTTTTTTTATGAGGATCCAATCCGGAGCGGATGCACGTGATTTCTCATGTACTTCCGCAACCCAAACGGGTTTCATGTTTCCCCGCGCAAACACGTCTTTCAGTGTTTCGATGCGTAGCGGGTGTTCGTCGTTCAAATGAAAAAAGTGAATCACTTTTCCGTTTACGTAGAGAACAAGATGACTGTTAACATCACGGTTTGCCTCTTGGATTTTTTTCCACCACTTGGTTTCATCCCAAAGGAGTCCGATGACGTACACTTTGTCTTGTTTGAATGGAAGCGAGAGAACTTGTTGAACAAATTCTTCTTTCTTTCCGGTCGGAAGATTTCCGTTTTGATCGAACTCGCCCGTTGCATCCCAAAGCGACGTGAGCTTGCGTTCGTTTGCAACGCATTTATTGCACGGACGCAAGGAACGAAATTGCCACGCGCCGGTGTGAAAAAACTTAATCCCCGTAAACAGGGCAATGTATTTCACCACAACCGCTGAACACATATCACGATCATGTTCCCACCAAGGGAGCACATGCGGAAGGGTGTTTGTGCGCGTGATGTAATTCACGAGTGCACTGCGATCTTCTTGTGTGAGTCGATTTGAGAGTCCCCAAAAAACATTTTCTTCTGCGCGCGCTTGATCGCGTACACTTGGATAATTTTCGTGGAGATAGATACTAAATGCGATCCCAAGGACAAGGAGAACGGATGAAAAAACAATGAACACACGCAAGATCTTGCGTGCACGAGTTCGTTTCGCGTTCACGAGATCTCCTGTTGTCGAATGAATCGACTCAAAAAGATACGCATTTTTTCCGATTTTGTCAACACAAAAACCCGCGTTACGCGGGTTTTTGTTTGTTTTGTTATTCAGCTGCCGGTGCCTCTGGAGCCGGTTCTTCTGCAGCTGGTGCTGGAGCTTCTGCAGCAGCTTTTGCTGCTTCTGCTTCTGCCTTTGCGGCTTCCGCAGCGGCTTTCTTTGCTTCTTCTTCTGCGAGCTTAGCAGCTTCTGCTTTTGCCTTTGCTGCGTCTTCTTTTGCTTTCTTGTCAGCTAATTCTTTTTCCATGGTTGCTTTCTTGCGATCACTGATATGAGATTTTGCAATCTTTTTTCCTTCTACCAACTTGTGATCCAAGAAAAGGTTCCAAACGGTTGGGGAGCATTGTGCGCCTTTTTCAAGCCAGAGCTTTACTTGTTCTGTTGCGACAACCAATGCTTTTGTGCGTGGGTTGTAGTGACCAAGAATATCAATAGATTTTGCCCATGGATCGCGTGTTTTTGGTTGAACAATCACACGGAAAAGGGGAGCTTTTTTCTTTCCAACACGGGAAAGGCGAATGGTGAGCATAGGGAAGGGAAATAAATTCGAAATTCTAATTTCTAAATTCGAAAGAAGGAAGCTCCTTACTTAGAATTTAGTATTTAGTGCTTAGTTTTTAATGTTTTCTTCGAAATGGCTAGATATTCCATTTCTCCGAGGTCTTAGGTCATTGTGAGAGCGATGACGATGCGGGAAGAGTAATGAATTTGGGGAAAAACGTCAATAGACGATTGACATACGGTTTTTAGATTGATACATTCATTTCTCGATTTTTCTTCGAGAATGGAGGGGTGAGATGTTATCTTTTGTTAGTTTGATCCTTTCGTGTCTTTTGGTATGGTTTACGAAAGAAGGCATCCGAATCTGGGCGATGTGTCTGTTTGTTGCACTGACCGTGCATGAATGTGGTGCATATATAGATAGCTATCGTGCCGCTCAAGATGGTCGAGTTGCTTATATAACAGGATTCGAAATCTGCAAAAAAGCCGATTTTCCGGACGTCATCATTCTGAAACACTATCAACCAAATGATGGGCATACGGATTTCATGTATTTTTGTGTGGATTCACGGGGTGGATTACATATTTCTCCGGATGTTGCGTCGAAGCCCATCAATTGGACACAAAACTCGGCTTCAACCCCACTTCCGTCGGCTTCAACCCTTGTTTCTCCATAATGTCTCAAAGACGCCACAAGCGTCTTTTTTCTTTTTTGCTTAAATAAGCTAATTTAGCGCTATTTGCCCTTGACAAAAGTGCCAAAAAGTGGTATATTACCTCGTTAAAATTGGGTAAAATAGGCTGATTTTTAACAAAACGTGTAGACGGATTTTTAGGTTATTTTTTTCCACATATTGTTCAATGTGCTTTTGTTGTCTATTGAACCTTCCACGTCGTTCGCGAACGACGTGGCTTTTCCAGAGACTACAAACGACTCTCGTTTGTGAGATCTGAGAAAGTTTAAGGCTCGGCGAAGGATTACGGAGTGACAAGAGTCGCCAGGGATCCATTTTGTTCTTTCGTGATCGTTGTGCGTCAAAATGTGTGCATCACTTCTTAATGGTTAAGATTGTGGTGCACAGAAACGGTGCAAACGTTCGACCCGCGGGGTCGGCAAGAGGGAAACATGGCAACCAAAAGTGAAGTGCTAAACTATTACAAAAAAATTGCCGATGCGCGCTGCGCGCCGGTTGATGAACTCTTGAGAGAGTTTGTCGGCAAGAGTGTCAGTGGGATCACGTTGGGTGAGGGAGATCTCACGATCTTGTTCACCGACGGTACAAAGCTCAACATCGAAGGTGCTTGCGATAAAGACTGTAATACCATTTTGGTTAACGACGTGTTGGTACCGATCACGATCGTGCCGACAG
>MGFD01000023.1:0-8790 GCA_001791715.1 Candidatus Uhrbacteria bacterium RIFOXYB2_FULL_45_11
TTTTTACACACCCGATGCGATAAAAAAAATGGCGGAAGATGCCTATGAAGTTGTTTGGGGAAACGTGCAAGATTTTCGTGGACAAAAATGGTTTATGATTGTGTTACGTAAAAAATAAAAAACCCAAGTTCACATTTCTGTGACTCGGGCGAGGTCAGCCTTCTTTCTTTTCGATCCCACGCACGTAAAACGTCATGTTGATCACATCGATTTTGCCGCGATTCCTGTCACACTGAAAGGTGATGCGGATATGATCCTTCCAGGCTCGCTGAAGACTTCGGAGCTTTTTCAGCGCGTCTTCCGCATCGACAAAGCCTGTTTCTTCAAGATCACCGTCTCGAATCTTCATCGTAAGTCCGAATTCCATTCTCTCCATGCGATCAATCCACTCATAGAGCGAGATAGGCAGACGCCAGGATCGATGGAACTCAGGATCATCGGACCGAATCCAGTTCAGGCACGTTGCATATTCGCGACAGGACTTCGGAATGCGCGACGCAAGGTCCATCGCAACTTCTTCCCATCGCTTTTTGATCGCCGCTTCCGCAGCTCGTCGATGTGCAAGTTCTTCTGGAATGTTCATCGTTGTTCCTTTGCCTTGTCATGTGCCGCTTTCAGCTTGTACAGCGCGTTGCCGCAAGAAAGCGACATGTCAAGTTTGTTTGGATGCGCGCTCATGCAGTCCGTGACCGCGGCGCACATACGCATTTGTTCCGACATTGGATCAATCCCGCGCGCGTACCAGCCAAAGCCGAGGCCAATCGCACCAACGACCAAAGCCTCGACAACAGCAAACGTAATTCGCTTCTTCAATTCTGGATTCATCATTTCCTCCCATGGCGCACGTACGCCGTTTGAGCAAGCGTAGAACTTACGCAACCTCTTGCGTTTCTTGCTTCAGCCGAAGATACCTCTATCCCCTCACGACACTGTCCATCCTGAAGAGAATAAAAGGCTCGAGACACACAAACGGATTGTTTGGCATATCGAGCAAGAATGTCTTACGAAAGCTCTGCGTTTGCTTGTCGGGTCATGACGCCGCGCTTTGCCGCCTTGCTGCGACGACGAAGTTCGAGTCCGATCACAAATGACGCAAACGCCATCGGGCCGTAGATGTATCCCTTTTCCACATGCTTGCCGCAGCCTTCTGCAATGAGCATGGCGCCGATGAGCACAAGGAACGAAAGCGCGAGCACTTTTACGCTCGTGTGTTCCTGAATGAAATCACCAATCACCTTTGCAAAGACGATCATGACGATCATGGACACAACGACGGCCGCAACCATGATGCGAATATCCGTTGCCATCCCAACCGCTGTGATGACCGAGTCGAGCGAAAAGATCATATCAAGAAGCGCGATCTCGATCAGAATTCGTCGAAAACTGACGTGTCCGTTTGCACCCTCTTTCATCTCTCCGTGCACGCCTTCAACTTCACGGAACACTTCCGTCGAAGCCTTCCACACCAAGAACAATCCGCCCGCAAGCAAGATGAGATCCCGCCACGAGAACGCATGACTCAGCACGGAAAAGACGGGCTGCACGAGCCCCATGACAAAACTAAGTGTGCACAAGAGTGCAACACGCATCAGAAGCGCGCCGCCCATTCCGATGATACGCGCGCGTTTTTGCTGCGCAGACGGAAGTCGAGAGACATTGATCGCTACCATGACGATATTGTCTATTCCGAGGACGACCTCAAGCAACACAAGCGTAAAAAACGCAACCACATTCTCAACAGACATCCGATTTTCTCCTTGATTGAGCCACTGTCTCACCTGGAACCTCTCCAGAATTGACGCATCAGCATACCGAAAAAAATCGATTTCGTCAATAGATCATTGACATTTTGTCTCATTTCCTGTAAAAGATCTGCAGTCTGTTCTTTCAAAGGGGGTTCTCATGTGTTCACTTACTCCATACATTGGAGTTACGGGTTTCATGGATCAGCTGCAAGTTCGCGTGATCCTTGCAAGTTTGCCGCCCACGCAACGCAAACTCATGGTAGGCGTGCTCGCGAGCTACAAATCGTTAAACAAGATTCCTAACCGGTGGACAAATCGTTTTCCGGATGTGAATCAGATTGCGGACATTTTTATTGAGGATGCGCGAGCACTGAATTTGATTCATTTCAATACAGACGATCGCGATACGATCGACCAACAACTCGCAAAATTGATTGAACTCGGTGGAGAACACCTCGACGGCTTCCAGATCAATATGATCTGGCCTGATCCAGATCTTTTGCGTCGCGCGTTTGCGCAGCGTGATTTGCGAATCGTTCTTCAAATCGGAACCAATGCTTACAGACATGTTCAGATGAGTCCTCAAAAACTCGCCGAACGGCTTGATGCCTACAAAGAGCTCGTCACCGATATTTTGTTCGATCCGTCAGGCGGACTCGGACATGAACTCAATGCCGATGCGGGACTCCCTGCTTTACGCGCGGTGCACGAACGCCATCCAAACATTGGCCTTGGCATTGCGGGCGGATTACATGCCGGCAGTATGCATCTTATCCATGCCGTCGCGCGTGAATTTCCTCATATAAACATCGACGCGGAAGGAAAAATCCGAGACGATGCGGACGCGCCGCTTAATCTCCACAAAACCGCAGCGTACATAGAAGCTGCTGTTCGCGAACTCGACCCCTCTGCTCACGCATCACATGCGTGAGTTTTTCTTTTTTACATTGACACAATCGTTTTTATAACATACGCTCATCCCGCATTTTGCTTCCCTACGCAAAAGGAACACCATGTTGAAAACGCTTCTTCTTGTCCTCCTCCTCGGCATCATGCAAATCCCCATCTTCGCCCATGCAGAAGAAACGGGACAAAAAACACGCACACGATTCACGCTGCACAAAGAGCATGAACTGAGTCATCACACAGAACTCTCTCTCAAGTTTGTTCTTGCCGATGATATTCAAAACAGCAATGCTTCTATCATTGCAGTAGGACTCAAAAAACACCTCACTTCTTGGATGTTTGCAGAAGCAGCGATCGGCTGGACCGGTACGCACAACGAACCGTTAGCGGAACTCTCTGTGATCGCGCATCACGCATCCTTGTGGGCAACCCTCACGTCCGAGCTGCGTACAAAAACACTTCATGGATATTGGTTCGCACAGGGCGAGTATGCCCTCTGTAATTCCTGGCTCTATGCAGGATTGGAAAACGAATCGTGGGGTTCTTACGCGCACGAAACTTCGTGGATTGTGCACACGGGACCCAATCTCATCTTTCGATTCAAATCGATCGAAGTCGACCTCGCTGTCCACATGGACCGCAACCTGACATCCGAAATGGTGACACGCGTGCACTTATTTCTCTAGCACATCAATGATGTGCTTTTTTGTTGGGAACGTTTGAGGTACAGATTACAGATGGCGGCATACAGATGTACAGATTCCTGTCCTCATGTTTGTCTTCATCTGTATATCTGTATTTCTTATCTGTAATCTGTACCTCACATGTTCCCAACAACAAAAAAATCGAGTCATTAAAACTCGATAGAATCACATCGTCGGAAACAGCCGATCTCCTGCGTCGCCAAGACCTGGCATGATGTACCCGTGTTCGTTCAAACGCTCGTCCATTGCACCGATGAAAATCGGAACATCTGGATGCGCCTTCTGAAGACGCTCTGCACCTTCTGGCGCGCCGAGGATGCCGACAAAGATAATGCGTCTTGCAAGACCATTGGTTGCACCCGCGCGCTTGAGATGCTCGATCGCAAGACATGCACTACCGCCGGTTGCAAGCATGGGATCCAGAACAAAACAGGTATCCACATTCCACGGAATCTTTTCGGGAACTTTACTTCCATGAAATTCAGGCTGGAGCGTTTGCTCATTGCGTGACATGGACATATGCCAAACGTACGCATTTGGCAAAAAGCCCAGGAACGCAGAAAGCATGCCGCTCCCTGCACGCATGATCGGAATCAACGCTTGCTGACCACTCAGTTCATATCCAACAGCATCTGCAAGAGGTGTCTGAACATCGCAGATCGATGTTGTCAGATACGACACAGCTTCAGCGGCAAGGACTTGCGTCATGCGATGCAACTCACGCCGAAACTCTTCATGTGTGGTGTATTTATTGCGCAGACGCGAAAGAGCAACGCGCACAATAGGATGTGAAGAAACAACAAGGGACATCGGGAACCTCCAAGACAAAAGGACAAATGAACTGGCGAGATCATACAAAAAACAATCGCATAGGTCAACGTACCCTTAAATCGATTGACGGACATGCTATTTTTTGCTAAAAAACACTTGTTCTTTTCACACACGCAAGGAGTCTGTCATGGCTATTGATCAGATCATCCTACACATCCCAAAAGACGCACTCTTACGAATCTTAAAGGAAGAACTTGTAAAAGCGCGCACCGCATTACCTTCTCCACATCTCGTGTATCGAACAGGTTTTTCGTTCACAGAAAAAATGATCTTGCGCGACATTGTTCCAAGCGAACTTGAAACAAGCACACAAGAACTTAACACATTAGAACGTACGGGCGCCGAGCTTGCGATTCATCACGCACTCAAATTAGCGATCGAGGGCGATCTCTTCCTGGAAAATATTTCTGGTCTGATCCGATTTGCCCACATCGCCATGAAACGATGCAAGATTCCGTTTGAACGCTTCCGCATAGAACCGTCTGCGTTACACAAACGCGAATGCGCTTACTGGCGCGCGCGTGGAATACGTTATGCAAAACACCTCCACATGTGTGGAGGTGTTCGCGAATCCATGGAAGCACGCACGTGGTACCTTCACGAAATTCGTTTAGCGATGCGCATGGGGATGCTCGAAAAAAAAGAGATTGGCCTCGATCCAGCCTTGCATCATTTTTCCGTCCTTCGTCTTTTTCACGAACTAACAGATCTTCATGCAACAGCATGTCGCCTAGAACGTGGATCAAAAACACGTTACACTCTGACGCAGCGCTACATCTATCTTGTCAGAATCATTAGTGCCGACTTCGAAGAATATGCCGAATGACACTCCCTACCCTCTTTCATGCGGGTAGGTTTTTTTAATGCGTTTTCCATTTCTTTGTTTGTCTCACAAGCAACTCCTTTGCTCGGAGCGGTTCTGCCATAACATCCATGACTACTTTTTCCATGCGTGCACTTTGTGATCCTTTTACAAGCACGATGTCTCCTTTTTTTATTTCACGATCAAGCCATCTTCCGGCATCAACGGGATTTGCGAATTCTTCTGTGTGCTCCTCTGGCATTCCTGCTTCAATAGCCGCATGACGAATGTGATGTGCGGTTTCTCCGACCGTCACCAATCGATCACACACTTCAGCTGCACGCATGCCAACCATGCGATGTTCTGATTCTGTTTGTGCGCCAAGTTCTGCCATGTGCCCAAGAACAGCAATCCGTTTTGCCTCATTTGCAGGTTCGAATTCAGAAAGAATCGCGAGCGCAGACATCATGGAAGCAGGCGCTGCGTTGTAGGTTGAATCAAGAATCAATGAACCTTTAATTCCAGGGATCGGATTCATACGACCCGGTTCATTTTTAAGCTCTGGAAGTTTTGAGATGATTTGATTAGTTGAAAGTCCAAGGTGTTTTGCGACGGCAATTGCTGCAAGCACAGAACTAACAGCACTCTTTCCGAGCTGATTCATCAATTGAATGGCAAATGTTTCTTCATCACATTTTACATTGACATGTAATTCCGAAAATTGTTCGCCAGGCTGAAACGAAAAGTCTGATCGCGTTTGAATGGCATAATCTGCCGCACGCACATCCGCCGTCTCTTTAAATCCATACGTCTGAACAGGCGCGATTGCATGAACTCCGAGTCCTATCACATTTGCATCATCTGCATTGAGCACAACCAATCCATCCGAAGAAATCGCCGCAAGCAATTTTGCTTTTTCTTCTCCGAGCTCGCGCATAGAAGGAAAAAATTCCACGTGTACCGGCGAGAGAGCGGTCATGACCGCAATCGATGGCTTCGCAATCGCAACAAGTGCATCCATGTCTCCCGGATGATCAATCCCATATTCCAGTACATACACTTCCGCCGCTTTTTTTGGCGAAGAAAATAAAATCTTTAACCAACCGAACAGATTTTTTCCTGCAGATGTTGCTTCAAGAATCGAAAGCGGAAGCCCGAGTTCGTTATTATAATTCTCCTGCGACGTCACAACAGAAAACTTCGCCGACAAAATGATTGCGATCGCATGACGCGTAGATGTTTTTCCAACCGAACCCGTCACGCCAATGATGATTGGGTGGTGTTTTCGCAAAAACGCACGCGCTTTTTTTGCCAACATTTTTTCAAGAATCTTTTTCATATTTCGTTTTATTTTTCGGCCTCTCAAGCATCTCCAGCCCCTGCCTGCCGGCAGGCAGGTCTCTCGCTTCTCTAGCCTTTCTCTCTACTCCCTCGTTGGGGGAACTTTGAAATACTGTAACAGAAATTTGGCCATATCACCAAAGAGTGGTGCGGCTGTGGATTCAGCCCAGACAACATCGCGTGGATTATCGATACGCACAATCATGGCGAACCTTGGATCTTCTACAGGGCCAAATCCGGCAAATGAACCAACCGTGTTATTTAACGCGTATCCTCCGTTTGCACTTGCAACTTGAGCCGTTCCTGTTTTTCCGGCGATGTAATATCCAGGAACTCCCGCGCGTTTTCCGTGTCCGTGTTCTACCACAGACACAAGCATCGCTCCGAGTGTGCGTGCCGTTTTTGGACTGACCACCTGTGTGACATCTTGTGGTGTGCGTTTTTCAACCGTGCCGTCCGGATAGCGAATCTCATCCACAATCATCGGTTTTTTTAAAACCCCTCCGTTTGCAAGCGCAGCGTACGCCATCACCACCTGAAGCGGCGTCACAGAAATTCCCTGACCAAAAGATGCCGTTGCTCTGTAAATTTCTGATTTCTTTTCCATGGAACTAATGTCTCCAACCGATTCTGTATTCAGTTCCACGCCCGTCTTTTTTCCGAATCCGAATTTTTTGACCGCATCCGTAAAAACATCTCCACCCATTTTACGCATGGAAAAAATCATTCCTGTGTTAATGGATTCCTCTAACACTGTTGTCATATCCACCAACCCGTATTTTTTGTTCTCGGCGTTTTTGATTGGTTTTGGCCAACCATCCACCATGGATTCGCCTGTATCTTCAAACGTGGTTGTTGCGGTCACGGCCCCAACATCGATCGCCGCCGCCATGGTGATTGGCTTAAAAATCGATCCCGGTTCATACGAACCAAAAATCGTTGGGTTGTTGTAAACAGTTGAATCTTCCACCTTGTTAAATTGATTTGGATCAAAATCTGGTGCTCCACACATGGCAAGAATGTGCCCCGTCTTTGGATCCACCACAACAATGCTTCCGGAATCTGCTCCGTGTTTTTTTACCGCGGCCGCCACAAGTGAACACGCTTTAAATTGAATGACACGATCAAGCGTCAAAACAAAATCGGATCCATTTTGTGCTGGGGTAAGTGAATGGTCTGCAATCGCAATAATATTTCCTGCAATGTCTCTGTCAGATTTCAAAAATCCCTGTGTTCCCGCAAGCTCTTTCTGAAAATATCCTTCAATGCCATAACGCCCTTTTTGTTGACCGTCCGCATCTGAACCAAGAAATCCCAAAATCTGTCCTCCAAGATTTTTTTCCGGATACAAACGCACGGATTCCATGGTGAAAAAAATTCCCGGCAATTTTAACGCAACAATTTTATCCAATGTTTCTTTTGGAATGCCGCGCTGAATAGGCTCATACGGATCTTTTTGATCCGAAAATTTTGATTCGAGTTGCGCTTTGCGCGCGTCGTCAAGCGTTAAAATTCTGGCGATCTGTTCTGCGGTTGCTTTTGCATCTTTGATGTAACGAGGGTCTGCGTAAAGAAATGCGAGTTGTTGATTGGTGATGACAGGAACAAGATCTGCACCATCTCTCACAAATACACGTCCGCGTTCAGGATACAGTTTTTTGAAAATTTCATGTTGGCCACTTGCAAGCGCGGCGTAGTTTTCATGATGAACGACTTGAATCAAAAATAATTTCAGGACAATGATCGCAGCGAACACCAAAAAAAAGGAACGCAACGCATCCATGCGCCATTCACGTTTTGTTCCGGTTTGTTGTTGCCAGTTTTTGCGTGCGGGTTTCATAAAAACAGTTATTTTCCAAGCCCGAATCCAAACAAGGATCCTTTGCCTCTTGGATTTGTTCCCTTTCGAACTTCCACACCATCACTCACGCCATCACCGTCTGTGTCTGGATTATGTGGATTGGTTCCAAAAAACGTTTCAAGAATGGTATCAAGTTTATCGCCATCGGGATCATTCACTGTACGAACCTCTTGATCTGGAATAGATGCACCCTGCGTAAAAACAACGTTCGATCTGCCAAGTGCAATCATGCTTGTTGGGAGTGCATGCATCAACGTTTGGTACATAAAAGAAAATGGCGTCGAAGATACGGGAACATGCACATCAAACGGTTTATTAAAATCCGTAAAATCCATCCGAACATCAATCGGCATCAATGCATTTGATGTTTCCACAGGGACACCGCCAATGGCTTGCAGACGATACAACAAGTGATCACTCTTCCCGATCCACAGGCGAATGTTCATGTTCGAAAGATCTGCGGCGATCGTGTCAATGTTCAATCGCTCCGTGTCCGTTGGCTCGCGATCTTCACGCGCACGAATCACATCATACAAAAACGATTTGAGCGCGTCTGCATCAAAACGTGCGTCAATGACGCGAGTTTGTACATCACGGATC
>MGFD01000023.1:8896-9281 GCA_001791715.1 Candidatus Uhrbacteria bacterium RIFOXYB2_FULL_45_11
TTTTTCCACAGCTTCTGCAGAAAAGATCTTCTTTTTTTGGCACAGAGCCACAGTCACATTTTTCCACCCTAACACCTCACTTCTTTTTTGAATACAAACCTTTTTTGAATATAGTGGCGAACTTTAATATTCGTATAAATTTTGTTAAAGTCCGCGAATATAGTCACGGAATTAAATATACGAAAATTAATGTCCTTGACTATATAAAACCATTCTTAACAAAAATTGAAAAACTATGTTGTTTAAATAGTTTTTTGATTTTGGCCTTTTTGATTTATTGTATTATCATGTTACAACAATTTCTTTCAATAATATTTTAATATAACCCTGTATTTCAAGCATTTAATATGAAAATTATCTCAGATTTGCATATTCACTCTCGTTT
>MGFD01000024.1:0-147 GCA_001791715.1 Candidatus Uhrbacteria bacterium RIFOXYB2_FULL_45_11
GTTCTTTTTACAACTGTCCGGTTGGCTTGTCCTTGTTGCACTTCTTAACGCAATCGCGCTTTTGCTTTATCCAAACGCAGGAGCGATCGCCTATCACACCAAGTTCACCGCCAGTGAAATTACAGGGGTTGTTTTATACGCTTTTTC
>MGFD01000024.1:168-12922 GCA_001791715.1 Candidatus Uhrbacteria bacterium RIFOXYB2_FULL_45_11
GCTTGGCTTTTGGGTTTTTGTCTCACTTGCACTCGGTGCAAAATCCGTTCTGCGTGGCGAGCGTGTGAGTATTGCAAATATCATGCAAGAAACGAAAAAACGGTATCTTTCAACGTTTGCCGTGACCATTCTTGTTGGACTCACTATTTTGCTTGCACAAATAATCACACTCGGTCCTTCAGTCATCCTTGGTACTGTTGGATTTTTCATGCAAAACGTTTGGATCCTTGGAATCGCAAATGGACTCTTGATCATTGGACTCATCGCAAGTTTGATTTTGACAACACGCTGGACATTGTATTATATGCTCGCACCGTATGCGGCCATTCTGGATCACGCAAAAAACAAACAAGCCCTTAAGAAAAGTCGTGAGATAACGGAAGGAAAATTCTGGAGCGTCCTTATGCGCATCCTTCTTCCAAAATGCGTTTTTCTCTTGTTCGGCATTTTGCTCGCCATGCTTCTCAGTCTTATTTTGAACATCTTCCTGATCGGATCAACGGGTCTCAATTTAGACGTTCAAATCCGCATCACAGAACTTATCAATACCGTTCTTCCAAGTCTCGTTCTGATTTTTCTCAATCCACTTATCTTCTTATCTGATGTTCTCCTCTATCAAAGCCTTACAGAACAAAGCGGTGCGTAAAACGGCAAACAAAAATAATCATCCGCTTCATCCACCACTGAGTCTTGTTTTGTCGAGCTTGCAGCTCTATCGATCAAATTTTTGGCTCATGGTTGGATACTCCGCATGGCTTCTGTTTCCATTCTGCGGATATTTTTTGTTGAGTTTTTTCCCGGAACAGAATTCGATCATTTTCATATTTGATACCTTATTTTCCATCACGGAATTTCTGATCACTTTTTGGGTGGGCATAATTTTTATTTTGATGGTCAATGCGCTCACAGAAAAACAACCGTTCGATGCCATTGGATTGAAGAATGTTTCACTTTCCTTTTTGCGACCAACGGCTCGTGTTTTTCTCTTGCACATCTTACTCGTCTTTCTTGGTTTCATCCTTCTTGTGATTCCTGGATTCATTGCGATTGTTTGGTTTGCGTTTGCGCAGACTTCCGTGATCCTTGATGGCAAACGCGGAAAAGACGCACTTTCTTTTAGCAGAGGCCTTTCAAAAGGTCGATTCTTCCGCGTCTTGTACCGCCTTATTGGCGGGCCCATCCTTATTGGTTTTGTCTATTTCCTTTTTGTTGCCGTTCTTATTTCAATCGTAGGTGGATTTTCTGGATTCGATCCAACGCAAACAACACAGACACTCCAACCACCCGCATGGGTCGATCTCTTAGAGTCCACCCTTGGAATCTTTGTGATTCCTCTGCTTGCGACTTATATGACAATCTTGTATAAACACTTGAAGGAAACGCGAGATCCTTCGGCTAAACAAGAAACGGTCGCTCAGGATGACAAAGACAAAATAACCGAGGATGGGCACGAGACCACGCCTCTACAACCACATTCGTAACCATTTCCTATGTTGATCCCCGTCATCGGACTTGAAATCCATCTTCAGTTGAAAACCAAATCCAAAATGTTTTGTGCGTGTCCAGCGCATGATGTTGGCGCATCTCCAAATACAAATGTGTGTGCGATCTGTCTTGGAAATCCAGGCACACTCCCCGTTCCAAATGAACAAGCCATTCGCTTTGGCACCATGATGGGTCTTGCTTTGAATTGTACAATCGCTGCGCATTCTAAGTTCGATCGCAAAAATTATTTTTATCCCGATCTTCCTAAGGCGTATCAGATCTCACAGTATGATTTACCGATCGCCACAAATGGATACCTTGAAGTAGAAATCCCAGATTCTGATCGACCACTCGTGCGCTTTGGCATTACACGTGCCCATCTTGAAGAAGACGCAGCAAAGAACACACACGGAGTCGAAGGTAAAACACTTGTCGATTACAATCGCGGAGGAACACCACTCATTGAAATCGTTACAGAACCAGATTTCAAAAACGCAAAAGAGGCAAAAGCGTTTTTACAAGAACTCCAACGTATCGCCCGCTATCTTGATATCTCAAACGCAGACATGGAAAAAGGCAACATGCGCTGTGATGCCAACATTTCCATGCGCGAGGTTGATGCAGACGGACAAATCATCGGTGCACGTTTCAATCCAAAAACAGAGGTAAAAAACATGAACTCGTTTCGTCATGTAGAGCGTGCACTTGAGTTTGAAATCAAACGTCAAACAAAACTTTGGGAAGACGGAACACCTGTTACCGTTTCAACCACACGTGGATGGAACGATGTAAAAGGCATAACAGAAGCACAACGTTCAAAAGAAGACGCGGCAGATTATCGTTATTTTCCAGAACCAGACATTCCACCCCTTAACCTCACCGCTCTTGCAGAAGAACTCAAACTTCACATGCCAGAACTTCCTGCGGCACGTCGTGCACGCTTTGTAGAAGAATATGGATTGAAACCGCTCGACGCTGCGCAAATGTGTGATGATCCAGCTGTTGCAGATTTTGCTGAACACACATTCTCTGAACTTCAAGAATGGCTCGGCTCACAAGAAGGTGATCTTGATTGGGAAACAGAAAAACCAAAAATGGCACGTCTCGTTTCCGGATGGCTCCTCTCAAAACTCGGCGGACTCATGATGGAACGCAGTATTGATATTCGCATCTGCAAAATCACCCCAGAAAATTTTGCGGAATTCATCACCCTGATCGCGACGACCAAGTTGAACGGAACTGCCGGACTCAAAGTGTTAAACGCCATGCTTGATGCAGGAGCATCTCCAACACATCTCATGGAAGACCTGAAACTCGGAACCATGGAAGACGCTGGTGCACTCGCGGACATTATCGATCGCGCACTTGCAAGCAACCCAGAAGAAGTCCTTCGTTATAAGGCAGGAGAAGAAAAGCTGCTTCCCTTCTTTGTTGGATTGATTATGAAAGAAACACAAGGAACCGCAGATCCAGGAGTCACAAGAAACATGTTGCTTGTAAAGCTCAAATCATAAGAAACAAAATAAAACCGCCACATGGGCGGTTTTGTGATTGACAGAAATGCCGTTTTCAGATATCGTCCCCCTCTCCAAACATGCCAAAAGAAAGGGAAAGAAGTTCTTTCCTCAGAAATTGGCTCGGTTCCACGTGAACCAGGAGAAGGTGACATGCTCGACAAAATCCAGATTTTCAGCGCCGAACAGGCGGCAGAACTCAATTCGCTCGAAGAGAAATGCCAGACACTCACGTCTCGTGCAAATGAGATCGAGAATCGTTACGGAGAGGGTCTGAGGGCTGATGCTGATCGTAAAATTGAGAAATGCGTGTCAAAGATTAGAGATATCGAACTGTCGCAAAATCCGAGTGACGACTTCTACATCAGAGATGATGCAGATCGTGCCGCGAATCTTGAGCGCAAAGCTCCTCTCGAAGCCGAGCGCGACCAGGCTCAGGCCGAAGTCGATGCACTCAAGCTCGAAAAGAAGCAAATCAAGGCACAACTCGATGAACTCGACGCGAAGAAAGCTCCACTCGAAGTTTTGAAGAGGATTCAGAACAGACTCGATGAAAACTGGCCCATGATTGTGGCCGGCGAAAGCATGCTCAAGATCGCGGCCGTGATCGGTCCAGATCTGATTGTTGCGGCCATCGCCCCACTGTTCGACGCTTACATGGACAGCGTCGACAAATTGGAGCCGCAGCTCGCACGCAAGCGTAAACAAGACGCCAAACTGTTCAGGAATGAATACAATTCCCTTACGGCGGCAGGCTTCGATTCAAACCAGGCGATGAGCATCCTGCTCGCACGAATCAAGCCATACAACCTAACGGACACTCTAACCATCCGTCTCTACGACAACAAGTAATCCTCATCCTCACGAACACGTCGTGGGGATTTTTATTTCCCAAACCAAAAGACGCAATCTTGACATTTTGCTCTTTTTCTGATGTAATCCTCGGTCCACAGCCCCCGATATGGACATTAAAAGGAGACCCATGGCAGAGCAATCGGAACTTTCCATTGCCTTCTCACGAGATGGCGAAGTGATCATTACGTTTCCAGACGGATTGCGGCACGCAACCGGGCTTTTTCCAAACGCGCATGAACGAGAAACAACCCGAGCGTTTTTTAACACAACGATTGGCCGAACGCTCATCATGCAGCTTCGGACGCGTGAGATCTACGACAAGAGAACAAACCTCTTATTGCAAGAACCCGCACGCTCCATCATCGAGCAAAATCTTGTTCGACTGAGCGGAAAAAAATTCGATGGTCTCATCTCTGTTCTCATGCTCGACCTGGATCATTTTGGTCAGGTCAACAAACAGTATGGTCAAGACGCCGGTGATCAAGTCCTGCGTTGGTTTGCAGATATCCTGCGTCGCTCCACAAGAAACGATGACGTCCTTGCCCGTTGGGGAGGCGAAGAATTCGTGATCTTTGCAGCGGCCAACAAACCATCAGAAGAGAAAACGCACCGCGATCGCGATCAACCCTATTCAGATACGGCACGTGTCGCAACCGGCACCACACTTGGAAACCTGGATCAATTGATGGGAAATGGGAAATTGATTGGCACGCGCATTCGCACAACAACAGAAGCAACACCGTGTCAGCTCGGCCCCATCGCCATTTCGCAGACCGTCACCATTGGTGTTGCAAATGCGTACATCCAACCCAATTCAGACACAGAAGGTTTGTTCGACGAACTCTTCATGCGCGCAAGCGAGGCGATGTACAAAGGCAAACGTGACGATCGCCGCAATCACGTCCATGTTGCACCACTCACATACGGGAAACCAAAAATACTCTAATCCTCAGTCTTCTCTGGGGATTTTTTATTTTTTCTTCACAGAAAAAAACCACCCATAGCTCATACCGAGCGACGGGTGGTGCATTACTTTAAAAATGCTTCCGCGAGCACAATGGCCTTTTTCGGATCTGTCACCCATTCGATGCGCTCGTCGCGTTTAAACCAAGTCATCTGACGCTTGGCGTAATGCCGCGTATCTTTTTTGATTTCTTCGATTGCATCCTTCAAACGAACCACCCCTCCCCCACCCTCCCCTCGATGAGGGGAGGGGGTACGATTCAAAAACTCACAGACTTGTCGATAGCCGATTCCTGTCATACTTTCAATCTGACAACCATATTTTTCATTCAAACCTCGAACTTCGTTCACAAGCCCCTTCGCAATCATCTCGTCTACACGATCGTTAATGCGCTCATACAACACATCACGATCAACAGACAAACCTATTTGCAAGACATCGTACTTTGAGACGCCGCGAGTTTGTAGTTGGGAAAAAGGTTTCCCCGTGAGAAGTGTCACTTCGAGCGCGCGCACAACTCGACGTTTGTTGTCGCGGTCAATCAGTTCGGCACCAATTGGATCTAACGTTTTATATTCATGAAACAAATCCCCCATCGATTTTTCTTCAAGCTCGGCACGAAGTTTCTCGTCCGACGGAGTCGAAGAAAGATCGAGATTATCTATCACAGCCGAAAGCCACAGTCCTGTTCCGCCGACGAGAATAGGAACATGTTTCCGTTTCACAATCTCGGCAATCTTTTTCTCTGCATACTCCTTAAATTGCGCAACAGAATAATCCTGATCTGGATCAACAAGATCAATTCCCCAATGTGGCACGTCTTCAACAAAAAACTGCTTGCGCGCCCCGAACATTTGATCGATTCGCCCACCAATCTCAATTTCTCCCGTTTTCCATTCCCCTTCTGGCTTTGCGGTTCCAACATTCATGTTTCGATAAACCATCCGAGAATCGACGGAAATCACTTCTCCACCAACCAATTTGGCAATCAGAATCCCGAGCGCGGTTTTCCCGCTCGCGGTAGGTCCCAGAATGGCGATGAGTTTGGGGAGCATAAAATTCTAAAAACTAATCTCTAAATTCTAAGGATTGAGAGGCTTTTTGATAGATAGAACCTAAAATCAATAAAAGTTC
The DNA here is from genome assembly GCA_001791715.1 of Candidatus Uhrbacteria bacterium RIFOXYB2_FULL_45_11. Classification (GTDB taxonomy): domain Bacteria; phylum Patescibacteriota; class Patescibacteriia; order UBA9934; family GWF2-40-263; genus XYB2-FULL-45-11. The sequence goes on from MGFD01000024.1 coordinate 6,121, forward strand.
TTTGGCTTCTTGTAAAAGATCATCTATCTGACCAAAGAAAGATGATTCATTTTGAGGTCGCAATAGTCTCAGCCAAAAGATCGTTTCTTTTGCTTCTTTCTTACAAATTTTTATTCTATGAACAAAATCTCTTTTGCTTAATGCTTCGTTTGCCTCAATATAATTCGCACCAACAGATGCTGAAGAACGAACAATTTGTTTCATGTCCTCAATATTCGAAATTGTCCTCGGTAAGATCTTTACTAAATTACGGACAGCAATCGCAAATAACAATGTTCGTTCTTCCAAATCATATTTCTTCTCTTCCATAAAAGAAAACTCCTGCCTTAGAATTTAGTTTTTAGATTTTAGTATTTCTCCGTCGAGAATCCACGTCTCTGCTTTCTTAATCTTAACATTCACAATCTCTCCCACCAATTCTTTTCCTCCAACGAATGTCACAAGTTTCATCTCACGTGAGTTTCCAAAACACATTCCCGGCTGCGCAGCGAGAACTTCCTGAATCTTTTCTGGCATGGCGAGCATCTCGTCTGTAATCTTTGGTGCTTCATGTCTTTCGACAAGCACGCTGACCACTTGTCCAACATACTGTTGATTTTTCTCGCGTACAACTTCTTCCATCACCGCTTGCAATTCATTCCAACGACGCTTCTTTTCTTCTTGCGTGACATCATCCTTAAACGCGCGCTTTGCCGCCGTTCCGGATCGTTCAGAGTATCGCGCATTGTAACCGATATCGAATTTGATATCGCGATACATGTCGACCGTCTTTTGAAATTGCTCTGGTGATTCACCTGAGAAGCCAACAATGATGTCTGTACCAATCGCGAGATTTGGAATCTTTGCATGGAGTCGAGAAACAACTTCGTGAAACTGCTCGATCGTGTACCGACGATTCATTCTTCGAAGCACCTCGTTGTCTCCTGCCTGAACGGGAAGATGAATAAAGTTCACATGCGCCGGAAGTGTCATTGCGTCAATCACTTCATCTGTCATATGAAGTGGATGCGGCGCGGTAAAATGCAATCGTTTAATTTCTGAAATTTGATTTACTTCCCAAAGAAGTGCAGCAAAATGATTTTCTCGTTTCTTCTGCGTCATCCCGAGCGAGGAGCCTTGCCTGCCGGCAGGCAGGTCATCGACGAGCCGAGGGATCTCGCGCGTTCCACTTAGGATCTCTCCGCCCCCTTCGGTCGGTCGAGATGACACGATGTACGGATTCCCTTCCGAAAAATTCTCTGCGTCTGGCGCGAGATAACTGTTTACTGTTTGTCCGAGCAATGTCACTTCAATACATCCATGTGCTGCAAGATCGCGCACTTCATCGAGAATATCTTTCACCGGTCGATTCTTTTCAAGTCCGCGTGCAAATGGAACAACACAATAGGTACAAAACTTATTGCATCCGGTTTGAATAGAGACAAACGCCTGACGAACAGATCGGCGCTCTGGATTAATCTTCAGATAATCCTCAACAAGATCCGTGCTGTTTACGAGTTCTGGACGAAGTTCTCCGATCCATCGGGGCAGCTGTCCCATATCGGCCGTTGGGAAATACAAATCAACACTCGGAATCTTTTTGCGAATCACACCATCGCGATCTCTTCCTGCCATACAGCCAGTGATCCCGAGAATCAACTTTGGATTTGTTTCCTTCAATGCTTCGAACTCATGAACTTTCCCAAACACGCGATCTTCCGCCTGCTGACGAACAGAACATGTATTGATCAAAATCAAATCCGCCTCGGCAGGAACATCCGTGGACGCAAACCCAAGTCCATGAAGCAACGCTTCCATGCGCTCCGAGTCATTTTTGTTCATTTGGCAACCGTACGTAATGAGGTGAAATTTTGGTTGAGAATCGATCATAACAAGTGGAGAATACTGGAAAAAGAGCCAAGGGGCAAGCGTGGGTAGATACGGATTACAGATAAATATAGATGGAGATATTCGGTTCCAAAAAACGTTTTCAGACACGTCATCCCTATCTGTATTCATCTGTAATCCGTATCTACACATGTTCCCAATAAAAAAAAAGACCCTCGAGTGAGGAGTCTTAAGCGTGGGTCGAAGTGCGAGCGATGTGCATCGTGTAGCACACGAACTCAAAGCGGAGCACTGTTTCGTCCGGGTAGAAAAGTCGAAACGCATGGGCAGGGATCGCCAACTTTGCCGCGATCCTTGGGAATTGTGCACGATAGCGATCGATGTTGCGACGAAGCGCAATGAACTCAATGTTCTCAAGATACCCAACTCCTTCGAACAGGCGCCGAGCTTCATCACATCGATCCGCCGTCCAGTTCGCACGAAGCGGCGAGAGCATGACTTTGACGGCGTCGATGTGTTTCTGATCGGTCAACAACTTTTTGTCCAAGAGCTCACCAAGGAGCGCATCAAGATTTGGGTTGTTGCAGACAGACGGATCGAGCTGCCTGTACGCGCTGTCATTCAAATGATCCAGAAGCTCCGGCTTGTCACGTGCGGCAACATAGACGAGACGTGCAAAATCGAGACGATCACGCACTTGCTCAGGCGTCTTCTTGTCGCTCGGATCAATCGAGCTCGCAATTGTCGACACGAAGTCAATCGTTGTCGCAACAAAACTCTCCTTTCCGCCGAACTCGGCACGGGCCGCCGCAAGAAACGCAAGCTCAGGTTCCCCGAACTTTCCGCGTTTCACCACAAGGCCAAGCGCACGCGCAACACGATCTGCAAGAACCTCATCGAACTCGGCCTTTTCAAAGACCTGTTCGATATGATCGATTCCGTCCGAAAGCGCCTTCGGAAACCGACCCCAGAACGGATGTTCAAGAACGGCATTCAAAGTCGCCTTGGCCCTATCCTCTGGAGACTGTCCCCTTTCTCTAAAAGGACTCGCGGGACTCTCCCGACGACCACGACCATTATCAGACTGTGTCATGTTCAAACTCACGTAATGCCACGATTGGCGCTGTGAACATACGGGAAAAAGATAAAAATGTCAATGGAGGAACGTTTGAGGTACAGATTACAAATGGCGACATACAGATATACAGATATTCGTCCTCATGTTTCTTTTCATCTGTATATCTGTATTTTTTATCTGTAATCTGTACCTCAAGCGTTTCTACAAAAGAAAAAAGACCCATTTACGAGTCCTTGAGAATCACGCAGCCTGTGCGCGTGGATCTTTCGTTGATTCTGTGAGCATCGCGCAAGCACAGACAAAGAAAAGCACGTACATTTCAGATTTGGATTTGATCAGTTTGACGGAAGGAACGTGCTGATTAAGCGTCTGCAAAAAAAGTATATTTGCAAACGATTGGCGAAGTTTTTCCTCAAATGAGAGATGACTCGACAATCGCCATACAGACTCACGCTTTGTATCACACGCCAATCTTTTAACAGATTCGTCTGAGACAAAACACGGCTGTTGATCTGGTGCATACGCGAGCAACGCGCAGCTGAGCCATCTGGCAAATTCAAGGGTTCCGCCAAGCGCAATTGTGCGCTGTTCTAAGTAATCTACAAATGCGGGCGCATCAGGGAAATGTTTTTGGTACTCTCGCCGCACAAGTGAAACAATCATCCCCATCACGAACCTCCATTAAAAGGAACATCGCAGCTTAGCATGTTTTTCAAATTTGTCAACATATCATGCTCAACACCCATGATTTATGGTATAATTTTTACAATTCAATCTAAACACAACTTTATGCCATCAAGCGCCCGACGAGAGCAAGGGGTACAAGCTCCCGAACATGAAAACCTTGCTTCTGTTGAAGATCAAAATGCAAGTAAAGAGCTTGCAAAAATGCAAAAGAAACAAGAAAAAGAACAAACAGCAAACTACAACAAACTCGCAGAAGCGAGTGTTGCACAACTTTCACCAGAGGACCCAGACAGAAAAAAATCTTGCAAATGTTTTCAGAACCTTCTGTCAAACAAGAGGTTTTGAAACGTGCCATGCAGATGATTGAAAAGAACCCAAATGCCCTGAACACAATCGTTCAGCACTTATTGGAAAACAAAGATGCTATTTCTGCAAAAATAAATGCACAAAAGAAATCCATCAGAAGTCTTAAAGGTGAAAAAGCCTACTGGACAGGACAACTGAATAAATTGGCAATGACATCTGAAATCGGTACAAAGATCAAACAAATCGGCAGAAACATCCGAGCCCTTGAACGACAAATTCGCGATGTAGAAAAAACACCGTTCGATCTTGATAATAAACTCGTAGACGGAACAACCATTTCTAGTTTTGAAGTGCGCCATACACCAGCAACGAACGATGAAGAAGAGTTTGATGCTGGCGGAACAGAACCCGTAGAATCACCCACTCCCATAAATGAATATTTGGCTTCACTCGGGAAAGAACCTCAACCATGGCCAAGCACAGACGAATCCGATGGAAATCTTCTTGATTCAAGATTCGGAGCGAACGAAGAAGAAGAAGAAGAAGGGCCGTGGAATAAAAGCTTAGAACAACCAAACGCACAAGACCCAAAAGCACGCGTTGAAGCTGGAGTAAATCCTCTTAGTTTAGAATATACGGGTCCGGAACGAGCGTATCGTGAAAGTGCTGTATCAAAAACGGGTATAGAATTTTTAGCTCGTTGGAAGTCTTCAGATTATGAAATTTACTTTCCTCAAATTCCTTATCCCCCAACAGAAGAACAAAGAAAACAAGAAATCTATGACCAAGTCATTCCAATTTCCAGAAATCCAGAACAAGCAAAACGCGTTTTTGACTTTGTAAAAAAACTATCGGAAAAAGAAAAAGATGTGACAAAAATTTTTGTCGAAACACAAAAATTTGTTAATAAATTAGATGACGAAGAAGACACTGGTTTTAGCGAACCGACAGATCTGGAAAAAACGAAGCCAGGTAAACCCGCTCTTTCCACGTCTAGAGTAGAATCCGTTCCTGATCCCATCCACGTCATTGGTGAAAGTTCTATTGGAGATCAGGTCGTGGCAGACGCATACAAAGCTACTCCGCTCGATAAGAAAAACCCAAGTGCACTCACAGAAGATGAGCGATACGCGTTGTTTACAGAATATAGAAGCAGTCTTTCGCCTGCAGAATTCAACAAACTTCATGCAAGAGGAGAAGATGGGTTTGATGAATGGCTTAAGAACAGACAAAATGGAACTGAGGCAAAAGGAGCAATAACACCAGTTGCAAAAAAATCATATGAAGCGCCACTCATTCAAACAGGAGAACTCGAGGGGACAGAAAAACAACATGCGCCAGAGCGTTTGAGTACATTTAATCGACGCGCGGATGTTGCGGGAGTACATCTTGAGACAATGCAAAGAGAGAATGGATCCTATACACTTATTATTGACGATCAATCTGTCAGCCTAGGTAAGGATATTGCTATTGCAGAAAAACTTTTCAATCTTGCCATGGTCGGAGTTGGAAAGGCAAAAAACAAAACAGACTTTAGTCCGCTCATAAACGAAATTCGCGCAGCAAGAGACGGTCAATTAGACGCTAGAAAGAAAAACAGCGTTCCAACAGAAGACCTTGATGATCGATTCTGGCAAGAACGCAGTGCAGGAAAAAAAGCAGCAGAAGAAGCGGGCAGAGAGTGGACCGCCGAGGAAGCAGACAAGCTCGCAAGAGAAGCGCAGGCTCGCGTTCAAGAATCGCGTGCAGCTGGTATTTCTAAGGATGATCATAATAATGCATACTGGCAATCACAGAGAAGCGCCAGCGCCAGAGGACGTTATCCAAATGGACCAGAAAAACAAACAACCCCGGAGACAAAACCGGCAGGTCTTTTCGCAAAAGGTCCAGAGGTACTCCAAGATGACTTGTGGGATGAAATCGAGGAACAGCCGATTGAAAAAGTATCAAAAGGACCGGATGCACAAAAAACTGCAGCAACTCGAGAAACATTTCAACCACTCCCAGATGCGTGGGATAAAGTCTTGAAAGAAATGGAGGAATCGAATCCTAGAACAGAAACACCAACGGTTGTTGATCGTGTCATCGTCAATCCTGACCGATTCCCTACACAGCAGTTAGAGACCATCAAACCAGACAATGCCACAGAAACACCTTCTGACAACGAATGGTGGAATAAATCTGGTGTAGAACAACTCTCAGGTGCATGGGCATCTCTTGATAAAAGTATGGGTGATGGAGCTTCCGAAGCTTCATTGATAACCATGGGTGTTCCAAAATCTATTCTCAAAAAATACCCCACTCCTGAAGCCCTTCATAAATTTCTTGAAAATCCAGGAATATGGGCACGCATCAATGGAGACGCGTCAGAAACACGTAAAGCATTAAATCATTTTGTTGAGGCACAAAACAATAAACGTATTATCAATTCCCCAGCGGAAACACTTGCGTCACGAAGTCAAAGAGACGCTATCGATCGACCAAGAACACCTAAACAACAGCTTCCGCGATAAACAACAAAAAACATCCCGTCATGTGGGATGTTTTTTTGTGTTATACGATTGGAAACTTTGACGCCTCAACGGCCTTTGCAACAAGTTCGCTTGCGGCAATCATGACATCTTCCGTCTGTCCGAAGACGTTTACTTTAAAGTCTCCCCCATCCACTTCCTTTTGTCCGATCACGATCGTCCATGGCACTTTCATGGTTGCGGCATCGCGAATTTTCTTTCCGACTTTCTCATTTGAGTCATCGAGTTCGGCGCGAATGCCAGCGTCGGTGAGTTGATCGAGAATGGTCGTTGCAAACGGAATGAATGCTTCACTCACGGTTGCGATGCGAACCTGTGCGGGCGCGAGCCAGAACGGAAAGGCGCCGGCGTAGTGTTCAATGAGCACTCCCAT
>MGFD01000025.1:0-850 GCA_001791715.1 Candidatus Uhrbacteria bacterium RIFOXYB2_FULL_45_11
TTTTAAAAAAATTGTTGGGCACACGCCGAATTTCCTTGTTCGTATAGAAGATATAGCATGGAATACGCTTATGTATCGTATCCGTTTTCCGCGCGATCTTGTAAAAGAGCAGTGTGGAATCGATCATTTTTATGAACATTATAACAAGATTCCAAGTACACCTATGGAATGGTCGATTGTGCGGGCGATCGGGTATGTCTTGCAGTAAAAATTGAAATGTCTTACGCAGAGAATTGACAAACTTCATTTTTTCTGCTTAACTAGAGTCAGTATGAACTTATTTTTTGCTCACAACACAGGGAAACCCGTGTTCGCCGATTATCTCGTCGAACGTGTTTTTCATTTCCCGGTTTGTGATGCATTGATTTAAGATATTTTCTCAGAATCAATCCAAATTCAACCCGGGAAACCGGGTTGTTTTGTTTATCGGTTCGCCGATAACGTGTAGCTGATCGATTTGTTGGTGAAAACTGACGTTTTCGACACGGTTACTTTTTTCGAAATAAATGCTTTGCAGATGTTCTGCGAACGGTTGTTTCGATTTGTTCTTTGGAGGAATGCGTGCGCACTGAACACAAATATTATTTGTATGATGCCGTTGCAGATCTTGGACTTGCGATGACAGCCACGACCTATGCGCCATTTCTCATTTCGATCGGTCTTACTCTTGGTGAGATCTCGCTCATTAATGCGTTCTTCTGGCTCACAATCGTGCTTGCGGAAATTCCAACCGGCATGCTTGCGGATGGAAAGAGTCGGGCGTGGTCACTCAAAATGGGATGTGTGTTTTTCACCCTCGGTGCGTTCTCCTATTTGTTTGCGCATGGATTTTGGAGCGCACTCCTGTGTG
>MGFD01000025.1:869-1303 GCA_001791715.1 Candidatus Uhrbacteria bacterium RIFOXYB2_FULL_45_11
CATGGCTTTCTTCTCGGGAGCCGAGCAGGCGTGGGTAACAGACGCGCTTCATCGCGAAGGTCGCGATCATGAACGTCGCAAAGTCTTTGCGACGGCGGGTGTGATCCGTGGATTCGTGATGGTCGTTGGTGGATTTCTCGGATCGATCATCGCCCTCTTAAACGCACGATTCATCTGGCTTCCGATGATCATCACCTCGCCACTCGCGTGGCTCGTAGTTCATAAACTTATGAACGGACAAGGGGAGCCGATCCATAAGATGACCGAAGTCGAAGCGTTGCGCGCGAGTGTGTCGCTTCTGAAATCAAGTCGATCACTCAAGTGGGTGATTGCAATGATGTTCGTGTTCGGCGCCGTTGTTTCGTTCAACCACTTTTGGTCGCCCTATTTTAAGCCGTTTGTTGGAACGATGGGGCTCTCCTGGGTTTGGGCGA
>MGFD01000025.1:1404-6621 GCA_001791715.1 Candidatus Uhrbacteria bacterium RIFOXYB2_FULL_45_11
GGAATCGGTCTTGCAGGTGCAGGACTGTCCTCCGGGCTTCTTATGCCGCTTTTCATGGTGACGATTCATGAATGTGGTCGCGGAATGCTTCTTCCGCTTGTTGATTCGTTTGTGCAACATCGCGTTGAGAGCGGATATCGCGCAACGTTTGGGTCATTACAATCTCTTCTTCAAAAGATGAGCCTCGCGATCGTTCCAGTTCTCATCTGGCTCACCATCCGCACAGAACCGAATACGCCCACAACGATCAGCTTTGTTTGGTTTATGTGTGGATTGTTCTTGATGGTCGGAGCGTTGATTCTGTTCCTTGTTCGTCCGCGAAACGCATAATCTTAAAGTCGTCATCTTGACGACTTTTTTTATTCATCAAAAAAAATTCGCCTGAGCGAATTAAGAGGGTTGTTGTTCTGTGTCTTTGAAAAGTGTTATTGCTTTATTGCGGATCCAGTTTTCTGCGTCTGTTTGTGTTTTGTGAGCGCTCACAAGGTATTCTCTTCCATGAATGCGCATACTTACTTCAGAGGCATTCACAAGAAGAAAACGTGTTTCACGATCACCTGCACCATCAGAAATACAGACAACATCTTTTGTAAACCAGATTTCGTAATAGGAATCATCATCCGGATCCGTTATCCCGGAGAACACAAGACGATGTGGAAGAAATGCAATCCAAGACGTGACGAATTTTGGAAGGGAAATCACCGCGTTTGCCGGGAGGCAAAAAATGCCAAGTCCAATTTCGTTTGGTTCTGTTGGTGTGTCCGATAAAATCGCGAACACTGTTTTTTGGACAGGGGCGTCATGAAGATCGCTTTTTGGGATGATCCCGACAAACCCGATCGGCTTTTTTTTGGACACGGAGACCTCCGGAAGATTGGTGTGATGTAATGTGATCACAAAAAAATATTGGCATTTTTCTGTTCGATTGTCAATACAAAAACACCCTTCGACAAGCTCAGGGTGTTTTGTTTCTTATTAAACTGTTCGTTTGCCTTTTAGCGTATCCTTCAGCGCTTTGCCTGCTTTAAACTTTGGCACGATAACGCTTGGGATGGTGATAGGTTCACTTGGTTTTTGCGGATTCACACCAATGCGTCCTTTGCGTTCACGTGCAGAGAATGTGCCAAATCCGGCAATGGTGACCTCGCCTCCATTTGCGAGTTCCTTTGTGACGATTTCTTCAAAGAGGGCAATGAAATCATCGCCGAGCTTTTTTGAGATCTGTAATTTTTCCGCGATACGTGTCGCGAGCTCTGCTTTGTTCATATTACTGTTATTCTACACGAATTATCGTGCGTACTCAATCACACGCGTCTCGCGGATGATGGTGACTTTAATTTCACCAGGATAGCTGAGTTCTGATTCAATTTTGTTTGCGATGTCTTTTGCGAGCTGATAGCTTGCAAGATCCGAGATTTTTTCTGGATGAATGAAGATACGCACCTCTCTTCCGGCTTGAATGGCATACACTTTTTCTACACCTTCAAACGATCCGGCTGTGCGTTCCAATTCTTCCATGCGTTGAATAAAGTTTTCAAGAGATTGTTTACGCGCACCCGGACGAGCTCCACTGATGGCGTCTGCCGCTTTCACAATTGCGCCTTCGATAGTACGTGGGCGGTCTTCATGGTGCGCGATCGATTGGTAACAAATCTCTTCTGGGAACCCAAACTTTTTCATGATGTTGTACCCAATTTCAGGGTGCGCTCCTTGCATGTCGTGATCCACTGCCTTTCCGATGTCATGAAAGAGTCCGCCTTTTTTACAGATGAAGACATCTGCACCAAGTTCTTCTGCCATCATTCCCGCGAGTGTTCCAACTTCAATCGAGTGTTGGAGGGCGTTTTGTCCGTAACTTGTGCGGAAACGCATGCGGCCAAGAATGGAGACGAGTTTTGGATCAATTGATGAAACGGGAATACCGAGTTGATAAAGTGCGTCTTCACCGTTTTTCTTTAATTCTTGTGCAAGCGACTTCTTAGCTTCCATGATGGATTCCTCAATACGTGCCGGTTGAATGCGTCCGTCTTTGATGAGGGCATCAAGCGCACGTTTTGCAACCTGGCGACGAATAGGGGAGAAACCGCTAATGGTGATGATGTTCGGTGTGTCATCCACGATGATTTCTGTTCCGGTTTGAAGTTCAATCGCTTTAATATTGCGTCCTTCTTTTCCAATGATGCGTCCTTTCATTTCGTCATTTGGAAGTTCAACAGCAGTTGTTGTTCCGTCAACAGAAACAGAAGAGGCGAAACGTGTGATTGCGAGCGAGAGAAGTTTGCGTGATTTGATTTCAACTTCTTCTTCTGTGATCTCATCCATTTTGCGCAAGCGACTCTGTAATGCTTCTGCGGAGTCAATTTCAATTTGTTTCAATAAGCGTTCTTCTGCTTGTTCTGTTGTCAGTTTTGCGATCTGTTGGAGTTTTTCTTGTTGTTCGAGCTTAATGATTTCAATGTTGAGCTTTACGTCTTCAATTTGTTTCTTTTGATCTTCGAGTTTGCTTTTTTTATCTTCGATCTCAAGAAGCTTTTGATCAAACAACTCTTCACGCTTTTCCAAACGTTTTTGTTGTTCTTGAATGTCACGTCTGCGTGATTGTTCTTCTTGTTTTGCTTCCTCAATCAGTTTGATGGATTTTTCTTTGGCTTCAAGTAAGGTTTCTTGCTGTTTGTTTTTAGCGTCGTTTAGGAGTTCTTGGTGTTTTGCTTTGGCTTCTGAAATAATTTTTTCTGCACGGTTTTCCGCATCGTCCGCAAGGCGAGAGGCTTGGATTTTTCTGTAGGTATATCCGGCCGCTGCTCCGCCCCCAAGTCCGATGAGGAGAAGTAGGAATGGAATAAGCATAAAATAAAACTTCTCAAATCTTGAGAAGTTCAAACTGAGCCCCGAATACATTCGAGACAAAAAATTCAATAATGTTTGGAGTTATCGCAAAAACAACTTCGTGTGATTTCTGAAGTCTAAAGAGGAAATACGCAAATTGTTTGTGAGAGGAAAAACCATAATCATCGAACAGCCTGAACTTCTGAAGAACTTTTTTCTCAAGAATTACACAAAAAGAGTACCAAAAAGCCGTTAGGGCGTCAAACGGCTTAAAAAGGTTTCGATTTGGATAAGGTGAGATTCAATGTTTGATGGGTCGAGTTTATCAAACGTAAGTGCTTCTTCGATTTTGAACGGTCCGATGGATGTTCGGCGAAGTTCTGATACATATCCACCCACTCCGAGGAAGTTTCCAAGATCCCGGGCAATCGATCGGATGTATGTTCCGGAAGAACAGTGAATCGTCAGATTCACGTAGGGGAGGGTCGTGACCCTCCCGCCCGATTGGGGTTCAATCGAATAAATTGTAACCCGTCTCGGTTCCACAAGCGTAGGATTCCCAGCTCTTGCAAGTTCATACAGTTTTTTCCCCTGCACCTTGATCGCCGCGTACGTGGGCGGAACCTGTTCGATCGGCCCCGTAAAAGTCTTCAACGCCTCTTCAATTTGTTCTTTTGTGAGGTGTGTGGTCGAAACAGGTGCTGAAATCTCGCCTTTGATATCATCTGTTGTTGAGCTCGCCCCTAAAACAAACGTTGCTTCATAGTGTTTATCAAGTCCCACGAACTTTTGAAGTTCTCGCGTAGCTTCTCGGCTCACGGCAACCAAAAGCAATCCTGTTGCAAACGGATCCAGTGTTCCGGCATGGCCAATGCGTTTTTCGCCCGTCAGACGTCTGAGTCGCGCAACAACATCAAAGGAAGTAATGCCTTCAGGTTTGTCGATAAGAATGAAGCCAGTCATAGGAAAAGGTCTGAAAGGTCGCCTTGCCTGCCGGCAGGCAGGGAAAGGATTGAAAGGTTAATGGGATGATACGCGATGAGGGGACGATTGACAAAGTGGGTTATCGATAGTAAATAACTTTACAGACTGTTAGAGGTGAACAATGGATGAAGTTCTTTTCGTTGCTCCTTTCCATATGACTCCAGAGGATGTGGCACGCACATTTTCAGCATTTCTTCTTGGTCCGCTCGTTTATCAAAACGCAAAGGACTCTGATGGAGGCTGGGTATTCGGACCATATCCCGCAACCAAAGGTGTTTGTGTGAAATGGCAGCTCGACAGTTCCACTGATTATTGGCTGTCAGTTGACTATCCGCCCGTTGGCACACCAGCAGCCGCTTTGGGGGATCGTGTATTTTCTCTTCGTCATCGTTATAACGATCGGAAACTGCTTCAGATTTTGGTTGCTCTGTTTGAATCCCGCTACAGCGAGGTCAAATAATCCGGTCATCCGTTTTCCTCAAACTCGCTTTATGCGAGTTTTTTTGTTCCTATTCTCTATCTTCTCAATTTTTCCAGCCTTTCTCACCGCTCATTTCATTGACCAATCACTCCTTTTCTTATACACTCCTCGACAACTACGCGGTCTTATTTTTTTAAGCCTCTCAAGCCTTTCCGGCCTCTCTAGCCTCTCAAGCCTTTCCCTATCCTATGAACATTACCGAACTTGCCCGACGTCTTCGTATTCGCCCAGATGAACTCTTGCAGAAATTGCCAGAGCTCGGTTTTGCGGTTGGTGCACGCGCCATCAAAGTTGATGACCGCCAGGCCCAAAAAATTATGGAAGCTTGGGCGGAAATGTCTCGTAAAGAGCGTTTGGCGCGCAAAGTGGAAATGCAAAAAGCACATTCGGGCACGCGTCTTGAAATGCCAGAAGAAGATCGCAAGCCGGTAAAGATTCCGGCGATTACAACCGTGCGCGATTTTGCGTCGCTTTTGAATTTGTCTGTGCCGCGCATCATGCAAGAGCTCATGAAAAACGGAATTCTTGCAAGTATCAACGAGCGTATCGATTTTGATACGGCTTCTATTATTGCAGAAGATCTTGGGTTCCGCGCAGAGCTTGATACAGACACAAAAAATACGAATGAAGACACATCCGGAATCGACAAAATTCGTGAGCGTTCGGATAGTGAAAAGAAAGAAGATTTGGTCACGCGTCCACCAGTTGTTGTGGTCATGGGACACGTTGATCACGGAAAAACAAAATTGTTGGACGCAATCCGCACAACAAACGTGATGGCAACAGAGGCCGGAGGAATCACACAGCACATTGGTGCGTATCAAGTAGAACGCAATGGTCGTCATCTCACGTTTATTGATACTCCAGGACACGAAGCGTTTACGGTTATGCGTTCTCGTGGAGCAAAGGTTGCGGACATTGCAATT
>MGFD01000025.1:6748-8778 GCA_001791715.1 Candidatus Uhrbacteria bacterium RIFOXYB2_FULL_45_11
GCGTAAAAGGGCAGCTCGCAGAACTCAACATCACGGCAGAAGATTGGGGTGGAACAAGTATTGTCGTTCCTGTTTCTGCACGTGACGGAAAAAACATCGATCAATTGTTAGACATGTTGCTTCTGGTTACGGACATGGAAAAAGATCGCATTGTCGCAAATCCAAAAGCGCGCGCAATCGGAACGGTTGTAGAATCACACGTGGATACAGGAACAGGTCCTGTTGCAACGGTGCTTGTTCAAAGTGGAACACTCAGTGTTGGCGATACGTTATCTATTCGCGATACGCTTTATGGTCGCGTTCGTGCCATGAAAGATTGGAATGGAAAAACACTTTTGAAAGCAACCCCGTCTACGCCAGTTGAGATTGTTGGATTTAAAGTGGCACCGGCTGTTGGGGACGTTATGGATGTTCCAAACCCGTCCAAAGAATTGAAAAAAATGAAAGCAACGGACAGCTCCATGAAAGCAACAGAAGAAATGGCATCTATTCATCATGTTCAAGGTCAGACAGAGGAATCAAAAACAGAAGAAGGCAAGAAACATATTTTGTCCCTTATTATTCGCTCAGACGTTTTGGGATCACTTGAAGCGATCTTGGGAATGATCGATAAAATTAAACACGAGGATGTTTCTGTAAAAGTCATCAAAAAAGGACTTGGAAATATTACAGACACAGATGTACAAGATGCAGAAGCAGGAGGAGCCATCATTATGGCGTTTAACACGCGTCCAAATGGAACCGCAGAAATTCTTGCGCGCGATAAACATGTTTCCATTCGCAAATTCGACATCATTTATCGTTTGTTTGATGATGTTGTTGAAGAGCTTAGAAAGTTATTGCCTTCCGAGCTTATCATTACAGAATTAGGATCGTTTGAAGTGGTAAAAGTTTTCCGCAAAACGGACCACGGATTCATTGTTGGAGGAAAAGTAAAAAAATCAAAAATTCTTCCAAAATCAAAGCTGCGTATTTCACGCAACGGAGAATATGTGGGAGAAGGAGAAATTCTCGCGCTTCAACTTGGTCCTGGAACGCTGAAAGAAGGTCAGCCAGGTCAAGAGATTGGGCTGTCGTTTAAAGGAAAGGTAAAACCAGAAGAAGGGGATATCTTTGAGATGTATACGGAAGAAAAGATTATGAAGATTCTTAAAATTCAAGGAGTGGACGCTCGTTAAACTATTTAATTTTTTCTATGTCTGAACTTATTTTGACGGAAGAGAATTTTGATCAATCTGTTTTACAAGCAGAAAAATTAGTCCTCGTGGATTTTTGGGCATCTTGGTGCGGACCGTGCCGTATGATGGCTCCGGTGTTAGATGAACTTGCGGCAGAAATGGATTCTGTTGTTATTGGAAAAGTAAATGTAGACGAACAATCTTCATTGGCACAACGATTCAATATTCTTTCGATCCCAACGTTCATCTTGTTTAAGAAGGGAGAAGTTATTGATCAATTCTCTGGAGCGATGGCAAAGCAAACATTTAAGGATCATATTGAGAAGCATTTAACATAAGTAGAAAGGGAAAAGCAGAAAGTAGAAAGGGGTTTGGAATTTATTTTTGATAAAATTTCCAGTACCTCTTTTTCTTTCTACTTTCTATTTTCTACTTTCTACTTTTATGACACACAATCTTATCATTATTGGTTCAGGGCCCGCTGGTTACACGGCCGCTATTTATGCAGCACGCGCAGAACTGAAACCTGTTTTGTTTGAGGGACAAATGGCAGGAGGGCAACCAGGGGGACAACTCATGCTCACAACAGAAGTGGAAAATTTCCCTGGGTTTCCGTCGGGGATCATGGGGCCGGATCTCATGTCTGAAATGAAAAAACAGGCAGAGAGATTTGGAACAAACATTATTCCAAAAGATGTCACGCGTGTGGATTTTTCCGTCAGACCATTTTTGGTGGTATCTGGAGAAGAAGAATATCGCGCGAACAGTGTGATTGTGTGTACAGGTGCACAAGCAAAATGGCTTGGGGTCCCTGGTGAGCAAACATTTCAAGGACGTGGTGTTTCTGCGTGT
>MGFD01000026.1:0-1037 GCA_001791715.1 Candidatus Uhrbacteria bacterium RIFOXYB2_FULL_45_11
TGATCGACAAATTTTTCATTGTTTTGGATGTGGGGAAGGGGGAGATATTTTTTCGTTTGTGCAAAAAATGGAAGGAATGGATTTTCCGGAAGTGCTTATGCATCTTGGTGAGAAAGCAGGTGTAGAGATTAAACGATTTTCTACAACAGAAGGAAACACAAAACAACGCCTCATGACCATTCATGAACTCGCAACGTCGTTTTATAAAAAAGTGTTAGCGAGTTCATCTGGAGCGAGCGTTGCGCGTGAGTATCTTGCGAATCGTGGCATCACATCGGAACTGATTGATCGATTCGAAATCGGATTTGCACCAGATGACTGGAGCATGCTTTCAGATGCACTTTTGAAGCGCGGGTTCTCAGAGGCAGAACTTGTACAAGCAGGACTCTCGCTCAAGAAAAAGTCGGGGAGTGGTATTCTCGACAGGTTCCGTGTGCGCATTATGATTCCGCTTCGTGATCAGCACGGAAAGACCGTTGGATTTACCGGCCGACAATTGCCGGGAGCAGATTCAAACATGGGGAAGTATGTGAACTCACCTGAGACACCTATTTATCACAAAGGCCGACTGGTCTATGGATTAGATCTCGCGAAGCGCGCCATTAAAGATAAACGTGGCGTGATCGTGATGGAAGGAAATTTGGATGTTGTTGCCTCGAACAAAATTGGTGTTCAAAATGTTGTTGCGAGTTCTGGAACGGCACTTACACAAGAACAACTCGAATTGATCAAGCGTTATACGGACACGGTTGTGTTCTGTTTTGATCGTGACGCAGCAGGACTCACGGCTGCAAAGAAAGGTGTGACGATCGCGCGCTCGCTCGGTTTTGATGTGCGAGCCATTTCGCTTCCAACAGATGTAAAAGATCCGGATGACTTGGTTCAAAAAGATCCGAATGCTTGGAAAAAATTATCAGAAGCCTCTGTTCCGTTCATGCAATATTTGTTTGATCGAACATTATTTAACAGAGACATTTCAAATGTTGACGACAAGCGCGTGATCTCACAAGAGCTTCTTCCGGCAATCACAGAAATGA
>MGFD01000026.1:1092-1236 GCA_001791715.1 Candidatus Uhrbacteria bacterium RIFOXYB2_FULL_45_11
TGATCTCGCCATTCTCCGAACAGCACTCAAGACCTCACCCCAACCTTCTTCTTCAAAAGGAGAGGGAGTCACGAATACAAATAGTGTTCATCCAGAAAAGCTTACAAAGAAAGATCAAATCCTTCTTGTTTTGCTTGGGTCGTT
>MGFD01000026.1:1326-4022 GCA_001791715.1 Candidatus Uhrbacteria bacterium RIFOXYB2_FULL_45_11
CCTTGAAGAGACATACACTTCAGACATTGAGACGGCTCAAAATCAAACGTTTTTTGCCAAAGTCAGAATGCTTCTCCAAAGCGATCCTACAAAGGAATCACTTCTTTCCTTGCTTGATCAATCAAGCCTGATCGCAGAACAATTGTTCGAGAATCTTTCTCCCGCTTCTTGTCTCACACAATTGAATATTCTTTTTGAAACATTACGCGCAACAGATCGGCAAAAAAGTCGATCCATCCTTGCGCAAAAACTTCGCCAAGCGGAAAGCGCGGGTGATGTTGACGCGGTGAACAAATTATTGTCGGAGCTTAATTAAGAGGCTTTTAAAAAGCCGAGACTTCTCTATACGCCAGTAACGATAGAGAGGCGAATTTTTTTTCGTATGGCACAGAAACCTGTTAAAAAGATTGTGAAGAAAGTGGTTGTGACAAAAGGAAAGCCTGTATTAAAGAAACCGGTGAAGGCACAAAAGCCACAACCAAAGCCGCAACAAAAAACACAAAAGCCACAACCTAAACAAAAACAACCGCAACCCCAACCACAAAAACAAAAAGCTCCTGTCGTGCCAAAGGTGCGTTACGTCAAATCCAATCCTCCAACAGAGGAAGTATTGGATCGTTTATTGGAAAAAGGAAAACAACGCGGGTATCTGACAGAAAATGAAATTCTATTTACGTTTATTGAAGTAGAAGATTACGTAGATGTATTTGAAAACTTTTTAGACGATATTGAACGTGTTGGTGTTCACTTTGTTGAATTGAAAGAAGGAATTTTGGGTCGCGAAAAAGAACGCGGAGAAGTGTATGACAAAATTCGCGTCACACACGAAAAACAAAAAGGGGCGAGTGTTCCAGAGCTTACGCAAGATTCCATTCAGATGTACTTGCGTGAAATCGGAAAAATTCCTCTTTTAACAGGTGAACAAGAAGTCGCGCTTGCAAAACGCAAAGAACGCGGAGAAAAAGAAGCCGAACGACGCATTATTGAAGCAAACTTGCGCTTGGTTGTTTCTATTGCAAAGAAGTTCGTTGGAAAACAGATGTCTCTTCTTGATCTTATTCAAGAGGGAAACATTGGGTTGTTCCGCGCCGTGAAAAAATTTGAATATCGCAAAGGATATAAATTCTCAACGTACGCAACCTGGTGGATTCGTCAGGCAATTACACGTGCGCTTGCAGACCAATCTCGCACCATCCGTATTCCGGTTCACATGGTGGAAACCATTAACCGTTTCACACAAATTGAACGTCAATTGATTCAAGATCTTGGGCGTGAACCTTTGCCAGAAGAAATCGCTGCAGAAATGGGTGAAGATGTTGAAAAAGTTCGTCACATTCGTAAAATCTCTCAAGATACGGTTTCTCTTGAAACGTCTGTCGGAGACGATGACGAGGATTCTAAACTTGAGGACTTTATTGAAGACGTTAAAACGATTTCACCAGATCGCGCGGCAGCTCGTGAATTGTTGCGTGATTATGTTCAAGCGGCCATGGAAGGTCTCACACCACGTGAACAAAAGATTTTGGAAATGCGTTTTGGACTTGTGGATGGCGTAAGTCACACACTGGAAGAAGTCGGACGCGAGTTTGATGTCACACGTGAACGTATTCGCCAAATTGAAGCAAAGGCCCTTGAAAAGATTCAGGCAAATAGTTTGATTGAAAAATTGAGAGATTATTAGAGGAAGGTCTGAAAGGTCAGAAAGGTTTGAGAGGTTGGGAGAAAGAAAAAAAAGTTACACCAAAAATAAAACACCCTGAGCATGCCTCTGCATCCGAAACGGATGGGAGGAGTCGTGGGTGTTTTTTTGTTTCCGAAGAAACAAACTTCAGCGAATGTATTTGGCTGATTGCAATCGAGTCGACGCGATGAAGCGCCGTCCGAGAGTGCGTCGAGGAGTTAGTTCACACCAAGTCTCTCGAAACACTTGTGACATGCCTCTTTTCGGAGGCACCGCGGGGCTCTCATGTGCTTGTCAAAGACGCGGCACAGTTCTAAGCCCAAAAGCCAAATTTTGCCCAAATAACATCCGGATGAAGCAAAAGTATTGTAGCATAAGTAGAAAGGGAAAAGTAGAAAGTAGAAAGGGGGTGATTGAGTTTTATTTTTTTAATGACAATTTTTTCCCTCGCATTTCAATAAGCTCATCTTTGATGAGTCGAGAAACCATTGCCTCCACCCATGCAGAGTCTGTGATTGGATCAAATGTTTTGTCGATTGCGTGTCCGATTGTTTGAGGATTTACGCCGCGAGATGCTTCTCGAACAAGTTTCAAGATGCGTCCGCGATAGATGCGATCCGGATGAGGTTTTTCGGCATGTCGAGACTCGGTCGCTTTTTTGATCATTTGTTTTGGAATGACAACGCGTCCTGAGAGAAACTTTGTTGAAGACGGGCAGTCGAAACGCAGCGGACATTCGCTGCACTTTGGGGACTTCTGACAGATGTCCGTTGCAAGATCAAAGATAGCTTGCGGGACATCGAAGAAATTTCCTCGAGAGGGGAGAAACTTGTTGACGACTTTTTGTATACGTTCATCATCGTCTGGTTGTGGAAATGGTTTGCCAAGAAGAAGTCGACCAAGAACGCGACGAATGTTTGTATCAATCGGCATCACGCGTTTCTTTTGTGCAAACGCACTGATTGCTGCCGATGTGTAAGGGCCAATTCCTTTGATCGCGCGCCATCCTTCGATC
>MGFD01000026.1:4038-8220 GCA_001791715.1 Candidatus Uhrbacteria bacterium RIFOXYB2_FULL_45_11
TTTTGATAACTTCTCGAGCAGCATCTCTGAGCATCAACGCTCGACGATTATACCCAAGACCCGCCCATGCTCGAATAACATCTTCATTCGTTGCGTTTGCAAGATGTTTCCAGTCAGGAAACAGTTTCAACCACGCCGCATAAAATCCTTTAACTCGATCCACTTGCGTTTGCTGCAACATCACCTCACTCACAAGAATGTGATACGGATCACGCGTTTTTCGCCACGCCAAATCCCGGCCATGCAGTTTGTACCAAGCAAGAAGTTTTGATGCGGTCGTCATACGAAGAGAGTTTACCAGAGCCTCTCAAGCATCTCCAGCCTCTCTCGCCTTTCGAGACTTTTCCTCCCCCCCCCTGTCACATCGCTCGCGAGTGACATGACTTGCACTTTTTTTCTGGGCTGGTTACCATATACAGGCTCCCCATTGGGGGGAACTAATTAATAAATCAATACGCACTATATGACACTTGCAAGCGCATTTGCCATGGACGAAGAAGAAGACGAAGACGACATGGACATGGACGAAGACGAAGAAGATGAAGACGAGGATGATGATCTTGATATGGGTGACGATGATGATGCTGACGCTGTGTAGCACAAAACAGACTCGTAAAGAGTCTGTTTTTGTTTTACAAGTATGATTGACACGATAGTGAAAAAGGTGATAAAAACTTGGGGCAATTATGCACCGGAGGGACGAGACATGTTGAGCCTAGAAGAACGTCGAGCGCGGCCACACAATAATAACGGCGGGTTGACCCTGATTCCCATGCCTGGATTCGAGGAGATTGCGAAACAGCTCAAAGGGCTCATTGAAAAGAAGGGTTTGCGCAAGACAGCAGATTATCCTGAAGGACGAATTACACCTGTCGACATTGCCATTCCTGTGTTTGGCACGTACGTGAACGGCGAGCCCCAGGTTGGTCTCGGCAAAAAACACGTGGGTGGTCACGATTGCTATGTGATCACAAGTGGTCCTGGAACTTGCGAGATGTTGACACGTCTCCTGTTTCTCATTGGCTGTTTGAAAGGTCGTCGTGCACGTCGTATCACGATTATGACAGGGTACTTTCCCCTTGGTCGATCGGACAAGATTATTCGGAAGACCAATGAGTTTCCAATGCCCCCTATTTTTGTGCGTGCACTGAAGGCGGTCGGTAGAAGCACACTTGATCGAATAGTCTGCGTTGATCCCCACTGTGAACAGATTTCGGGTTTCGGTCCTCCCGGATTTATTTCTCCTGTGGAAATGACCTACCAGTTGCTTTCACGAATGATCGATGACGCTCTCAAGATTCAAGATCGTATCTGCGTGGCTTTTCCTGACGGAACGGCTCGTAAACGATTTAAAGAGACACTGAGAGCAGTCCGCAAGGAACATCCGCACATTTCCATTCCGGTTGTGACCGTGGATGCGGAACGTGAAGATGATACCGAAAAAAAGATTGAAGGTGTGACAGGGAGCATTCTTGCTCTCAAGGACGCAATCGTTCTTGCGCCTGACGATGAAACAGCAACGGGTGGTACGCAAATTAACGCGGCCGAACTGTACATCAAGGATCTCGGCGCAAAAGAAGTTTGGGCCGGCGTGACACATGCTGTTATGTGTGGAAATGCCGCTGAGAAGTTTGCAAAACCGAATTGTGCGATCTCGCGACTGTACGTCACAGATACGATCCCGATCCTTAATCGCCCAGATCTGACTTCGCTCATTGAATCAAAACGCCTGCATCTCATTTCTTGGATGGAGGAGTTCGCTCTCATCATCTTCTATGCCCATTGGGATGATGATATTTACGACATTCGTGGTGCACACTAACCGTTGTCCTTTTGGACGCGGTTTTTTGATTTCGTTCGACGAAATCACCCCTCGAAGCCATGTTGTTCTTGAGGTTTCTGTGAAGATGACGGCGAAGTGGGGTCTGTTTCAATCATTGTTTTTTTGGAATTTTCTCATCATCCTGTATGCTTATGATATAGACTTAATTTTTTCTTATGTCTTTGCTGAAACACAAACCTTCTCTCCTTAAAATGCTCCGAGAAAGCCTTCTCATGATTCTTGGGGCGATTTTGATCTGGCGTGGCGTTTGGATTTTGCTCGATCTCATCGACAATCGTTTTTTGGGAGGAACACACGTTTGGTCATCTGTTGTAGGAATTATTCTCGGAGTTATCATGGTTTATTTCGCCGATCGAGACTTGGAAGATGTGGTCTAATATTCCCAATTTTTGCGTCTTGCAAGAATCAAGAACGATTGTTATAATCCCGTCGCGTTGAAAAAACGTTCCGAGGTAGCTTCCAGCTTTGTTGAAGCTATGACGGACAGACAACAAAATACGTTCCGAGGTAGCTCAGCGGCAGAGCGGCTCGCTGTGGACATGTTTCTCTTAAAATGCAAAATGTATGAAAGAGAAACGAACCTATGCCGATCGTGCAGAATCCAATAAAAGAGCTGTTGCCAATCGAAGACGTAAAGTCCGAGAAATGGCCGTTGCTCAATTAGGCGGAAAATGTCGATTATGCGGTTACAATCGTTGTGCTCAAGCGCTTGATATTCACCACCTTGATCCAAAGAAGAAAAATTTTGGTATTTCGGCAAGTGGATATACAAGATCTTGGAAGGCGATTCAAGATGAGATTGCATTATGTATTCTTATCTGCGCAAATTGTCATCGAGAAATGCACGCAGGTGTTACGCAGCTTCCGATAGAAATATCGGAATGATCTCAAGGTGAATTGCTGGAAGCCCTCGCGCAAGCAAGGTAATCAGCAGCCAAGCTTTGTTCGAAAGAACACTGAAGGTTCAGAGACTATCCCTAACGGGAGTACGGTTTATTAGATGATAAACCGGAAGTGCCTTGCATCCTCGCTCGAAAGAGACGGATGAAGATATAGTCCACGCTGTCGGGAAACCGATAGGTTAAGTGTAACGAGATGGTCGCGGGTTCGATCCCCGCCCTCGGAGCCAAGTGCAACCAACTGTAGAAATACTGTTGGTTGTTCTTTTGTTTACGGTACTTTCTTGCGGTTCTACCCTTGCAAATTCTTCATTCAAAGCAACTACGTTATTCATGATCGGAACAAGCCATGGATGTGGTGGAACATTGAGTTTTCCGTTGATAATTGTTGGGTTCGAACCTAACGCTGTCATGATTTCTCGTTTTGTTTGCAGAGTGCCATTTAGGAATACGCTGTGCGCGTAAGTCACAAAATCAAAAACATCTTCTGTAAGTTCAAGCCAACGCTCAGCACGATTTTCTGTTTTCGCAAGTTCTTCATTTGTTTTCGTTAGTTGTGCCTTCAAAAGGTCACGTTCTTTAATGTACTGTTCATCATCAATCAAATCTCGTACACGCATACGAGTGAGATTGTCGATTTGAGATTGGATTTGGTTTGCTGCTTCCTGTAATGATCTGTAAATACTGGATCGTTTGGTTACTTCTTTTTCATGTGCATTTCCCAAAGTCTCGAGTGCCCACGATCTGAAATCTGGGTCGATCGTAAGTTTCGAAAGTTCCCGCTCTATTTGTTCATTGAGCTCTGTGTCAGTAATGCAAGCAATCTGGGAGCATGAAATATCCCTGCGCTTTCTGGTGCAATGATAGTACGTATAGTGTTTGATCTCTCCAGTGCTTTTGATGTGCTTTGTCTTCGTTTCAGCTGTGAAGAGACATCCACACTCCCCGCAACGAATAAACCCTGTAAACGCAAATTCTTTCTTCTGAGGGCGAATTGTACTCTTACGACCGAGAAGTTTCTGAACATGATCGAATTCATCCACGGTAACCATTTGCTTGTGACTACCTTTGTGCCATTTTTTGCGATGTGAGATTTCTCCGACATAGAAGCGGTTGTTCAGGATTCGGTAGATCGTGCTCTCCGACATTGGTTTACCACCAAGACGTTTCATCTTGCGAGTTCGAAAAGCCCACTCTTTATTTGCAATGCGAACGATCTTGGTTGGGGAGGTGTTTCCTGTAAGCATTAAATCCCACATCTTACGAATAAGAGGGAAGCGTTCAGGGTCTTCAATGATAATTCCGCGACCTTCATCATCTTTCGAATTCAAATATCCAAGAGGTGCCATGTTTGGCATCCAACCTTTGTCGACTCGGCCTTGCATTCCACGTTTGGTATTCTTGCTTAAGTCCAGAATGAATTGGTTCGAAACACCACTT
>MGFD01000026.1:8230-8477 GCA_001791715.1 Candidatus Uhrbacteria bacterium RIFOXYB2_FULL_45_11
TGATTACGGCGTTGTCCGTTGGCTTGTATTCACGGTCGATCGTCTGAATGGATTGAATGATTTCTTTTTGCAGCATCCATTGTAAAGTTCCGCTGTCGACAGGATTGCGGGAGAGACGATTCATCTGCCAACAAAGGATTCCATTTGCTTCACCTCTTTCAATACGTTCAAGCATCTCGGTAAACATTGGCCTGTTATTTGGTTGTTTTGCAGATTTGGATTCTTTGTAAGTATCAACAATTTTAAT
>MGFD01000027.1:0-711 GCA_001791715.1 Candidatus Uhrbacteria bacterium RIFOXYB2_FULL_45_11
GTCTCATTATTGACGACTACATCAAAACCGCCGAACCGGTTGGTTCAAAGTATCTTGTTGAACAATACAAACTCGATATTTCGCCCGCGACCGTTCGCAACGAAATGAGTTTGCTTGAGGAAGAAGGGTATTTGCGACATGCGCATACGTCGTCGGGACGAATTCCAACAGAGAAAGCGTATGAATGGTATCTGCGAGGGCGAGTGACAAAGGCGACAGATACAACAAAGGCGACAGCGGCGTTTGAAACGTTCGAACGGGAAACAAATAAGGAATCATCTGTAAAGTCGATTGCAAAAAGATTAACAGAAATTTCTGGTGAAACCGCGATTGTGGCCTTTGATCCGAACTGGAGTTTTTACACAGGAGTTTCAAACCTCATGCAGAAGCCAGAGTTTCATGACTCAGTTCCTGCACTTGCGGAACTCGTCGATCAGTTTGATGCGGTTGTCTCTGATATGTTTGATCGTGTCTCTCATGAGCCACAGGTTTTTATTGGATCACACAATCCGTTTGGTGATCAAATGACCACCATCATCGTCCGATACGATTTTCCAAATACTTCCGGCGGCATCCTCGGACTTGTGGGGCCTATGCGTATGGATTACGCAAGAAATCTGGCATTACTCGAGGCAGCAAAAAAGATTATCAATGAATTAAGCGAGGAATAAAGAAGTAGAGAGTAGAAAGAAGAAACCACCGCCTATGGCG
>MGFD01000027.1:807-2985 GCA_001791715.1 Candidatus Uhrbacteria bacterium RIFOXYB2_FULL_45_11
GTAGAAAGGGTGATAGGAAGTTTTTTCACTTGTTTCCTTTGTCTCTTCCTTTCTGCTTTCTACTCTCTACGTTCTACTATCCAAATATGTCCGAAACAAACACAAACCCTATCGAAGAACAAACAATCGAAACACCCACCACCTGTCCCTCCTGCGACGAATACAAACTTGGATGGCAGAGAGCTCTTGCGGATTATGACAATTTGAAAAAGGATTTATTGAAAGAGAAAGAGGGAATGCGCCGGATCGTCAAAGAAGATGTTTCTGAGTCGATCATTCCGATTCTCGATCACTTTGATCAAGCATTGAAGTTTAAGCCACAAGGACTCGACGCAACGGCAGAGAATTGGGTGACGGGCATGATGCATGTGCGTAACCAGCTCGAAAGCGTTTTGCTTGGCCTTGGTGTTGAATCGTTCGGTGCTGTCGGAGATTTGTTTGATTCACACATGCACGAGTCTGTCGGCGAGCGGGAAAATGAGAACGCGGCCGAACACTCGATCATCGAAGTTTCCCAGCGCGGCTGGAAACTCGGCGAACGCGTAATTCGTCCCGCGCTCGTGATTGTAAAAAAATAAAAATATAAAAAATGTAGATACGGATTACAGATGAATACAGATAGGGATAACGGACGACAAAACTGTTTTGCGCCATCTGCATCTGTATTAATCTGTAATCCGTATCTACCCACGAATTTACATATGTCAAAAATTATTGGAATCGACCTTGGAACAACAAACTCTTGTGTAGCGATCATGGAAGGTGGACAGCCTAAGGTTTTAGAAAATAAAGAAGGTGCGCGCACAACGCCGTCTATTGTTGCAACAGCAAAAAGTGGTGAGCGTGTTGTTGGATTGCCAGCAAAGCGTCAGGCCGTCACAAATCCAGCGAACACACTTTTTTCAATCAAGCGTTTGATTGGACGTCGTTTTGATGATGCGGAAGTTGCTCGTGATAAACAAGTGATGCCATATTCGATTGTGAAGCATGGTGATGGTGTTGGAATTAAAATGGGAGAAAAGGACTACACCCCAGAAGAAATTTCGGCCATGATCTTGCAAAAGATTAAAGCAGACGTAGAAGAAAAGCTTGGTGAAAAGGTGACAGAAGCCGTGATTACGGTTCCTGCTTACTTTGACGACGCGCAACGCAACGCAACAAAAGTCGCGGGTGAAATCGCGGGACTCAAAGTTTTGCGCATCATCAACGAACCAACCGCAGCGGCGCTCGCTTACGGTTTCGACAAGAAGGCAGGACAACAAATCGCCGTGTACGATCTTGGAGGAGGAACATTCGACGTTTCTGTTCTCGACATTTCCGCTGACACCGTCGAGGTGAAGTCGACAAACGGAGATACACACTTGGGTGGAGATGACTTTGATCGCGTGATCATTGATTGGATTCTCGTGGAGTTTAAGAAACAAGAAGGCGTTGACCTCGCAAAAGATCCTCTCGCGTTGCAACGTATTAAGGATGCAGCAGAGCGCGCGAAGATTGAGCTCTCAACATCACAACAAACAGAAATCAACCAACCGTTTATTACGTCGGACGCAAATGGTCCAAAGCACTTGGTGATTACGCTTACGCGTTCAAAGCTCGAAGAACTTTGTTACGATCTCGTCCAGAAGACAATTGGACCTGTGCAAGCAGCGCTTAAAGACGCTGGTCTCTCGAAGGACGATATCCAAGAGATTGTCATGGTCGGAGGAATGACACGCATGCCTTTGGTTCAAAAAGTCGTCGAAGAATTCTTTGGAAAGAAACCAAACATCACCGTGAACCCAGATGAAGTCGTTGCGCTCGGCGCAGCGGTTCAAGCGGGAGTTCTTCAGGGTGAAGTCAAAGACGTGTTGCTTCTCGACGTGACACCGCTCTCTGTTGGAATCGAAACGATGGGAAGTGTGATGACAAAATTGATCGAACGCAATACAACCGTTCCAACATCAAAGTCACAAATCTTCTCGACTGCTGCCGACAATCAAACAACCGTTGAAATTCATGTGCTTCAAGGTGAACGCGCAATGGTCGACGGAAACAAAACCCTCGGTCGCTTCGTTCTCTCCGGTTTGCCAATGGCGCCACGCGGCGTTCCACAAATCGAGGTTAAGTTCGACATCGACGCAAACGGAATTTTGCATGTGACGGGAACTGATAAAGCGTCTGGAAAGAGCCAACAGA
>MGFD01000027.1:3022-9071 GCA_001791715.1 Candidatus Uhrbacteria bacterium RIFOXYB2_FULL_45_11
GATTGAACGCATGAAGAAAGACGCGGATGAACATGCGGAAGAAGACGCAAAACGCAAAGAACGCGTTGAGCACCAGAACATCGCGGAAACCATGATCTACACAACCGAGAAAATGTTGAAGGACGGCGGAGACAAGATCTCGGAGATTGAACGTAAGGAGAAAGACGCGGATGAACATGCGGAAGAAGACGCAAAACGCAAAGAACGCGTTGAGCACCAGAACATCGCGGAAACCATGATCTACACAACCGAGAAAATGTTGAAGGACGGCGGAGACAAGATCTCGGAGATTGAACGTAAGGAAGTCGAAGAAAAGATCGAAGCCTTGAAGAAGGTAAAGGATGGCGACGATCACGAAGCGATTAAGAAAGCCGCAGACGAACTCTCAACCGTCGCGCAGGCGGTGGGAGCGAAGATGTATGAGGCGCAAGGAAAGGCTGGAGAGGCAGGAGATGCTGGAGAGGCCGAAAAAAAGACGGATGAACCGATTGATGCGGAGTTTACGGAGAAGAAGGAATAGGACATACACGTTACCCCTCCCCTCATCGAGGGGAGGGCATGGGAGGGGTGTCCTGTCCAAAGTGGGGCGAGTCGAAAGGCTCGCCCTTTCTCGACATTCTTCATGTGTCATCCTGCACCACGAAGCAGCCTCCCGCGCGACCGTTTTAGGTTTAGTCGAAGGATCTCACGTTTAAAATAATTTGTTTAAAACTTTTTATATGAATGATGTTAATTTTTTTCTTTTTTGTGATGCGGCTGCTGTGACACAAGAAAATAAAATGGTTGCTCATGGTATTTTCGAAAATTTAAGTGCACAACAGTTTCCTGTTGTTCATCCTGCATTGGCAGTCGTATTTCGTATTGAAGGTCCAGATGTATTAAATGGAGCAGAGTTGAATTTTCGTTTGAAGAACGTGATGGCTGAAAAAAATATCGTTGATGTTAAATTTCCACTGAACATGCAAGTTCCGAATAATATTTTCCAAGGTGTTTTAAATGTTGTGGCAATTCAGATTGATAACGCAGGGGTTTACCAAGGAGAACTTTTATTGAATGGTAAACAAATCGGTTCTTCTAAACTTTTGGTGATGCAAATCAAATAATTTTATGTCTGATCAACCGGAAGTTCCGGTTTGTAGAGAAGATGATGCAATGATCATTCATTCAGCTCCTTTATCAACTGGTTCCGAAAATACTAAGTTGTACGATGGTTCTGTAACAACAGCAGGAGCAACAAATGCAGATGCGATGATTTTTGCAATGGAGCATCCTAAAACGGTTTTGTTGTTTGGTTTGGAGTTCACCGTTGTTGTTTTGTTTGTTGGTGGTGTTACAAAGTATTTAATTTCACACGGAAAAAAAGAAGGGGTAAATAAAATGTCGTTCTCAATTGGAGAGAAAACTTTGAGTGCAGTAGTGGAATATAATGGATCAGAAGATGGTAATGAATCCATAATTTCTTCAGCCCCCACCTGTTATGAAATCCTCGTTGCTCTTCTCTACGCTTCCGGTTGCGAATACACCCTTGAACACCACGAACCCACTCTCACCTCCGCCGACGCTTCTCGCGTCCGTGGCGTCTCGATGCGCACTGGCGCAAAAGCAATCGTTACCAAAGGTCACAAGACGGGAACGCATTATCTTTTTGTCATGCCGGCCGACCTGAAACTCGACAACGCGAAAGCGAAAGCTGCGACCGGCGAAGGAGTTGGGTTCGCGCCGGATCCATTCGAAGTAACAGGCTGTGTCCCTGGATCTGTTCCACCGTTCGGTTCACTTTTCAATATCAAAACATTTTGTGACCCACGGCTGTCCGAGAATGAACGCATTCATTTTAATGCAGGTTCGCTCACAGATTCCGTCGACATGAAGTTTGAAGATTACATCGCGATTGAGAAACCGATACTTATGGAGATCGGAAAACTTCCAACTGTGCAAACGTAAATGTGTCATTCTGAGCGGAGCGAAGAATCTCGCGTCTGCCAGAGTAATTTTATAAACGAGAGATCCTTCAGTCGTCGAACTCCTTCAGGATGACACGGGGAGGACGATGTAAAACTATTATGGCAAAAGACTATTATAAATTATTAGGAATTGAAAAATCCGCTTCGCAAGACGAAATCAAAAAAGCGTTTCGTGTTTTGGCGCATAAACATCATCCGGATAAACAAGGGGGAGATGAAGCCAAGTTTAAAGAGATTAATGAGGCGTACCAAGTTCTTGGAGACGAGAAGAAGCGTGCGCAGTATGATCAGTTTGGTTCCGGTGCGTTCGATGGATCTGCCGGCGGTGGCGGTGGATATGGTGGTGGGGGATTCAATGGAGCTGGATTCGACTTTTCTGGATTTCAAGGTGCAGGCTTTGAAGATCTTGGCGATATTTTTGGAGGAATGTTTGGCGGATCGCGTGGAGGGTCTCGCGAGCGACGTGGCGGCGATATTCAAGTGGATGTTCATCTTTCGTTTCATGAATCCATCTTTGGTGTCGATAAAGAAATTTCCCTTACAAAAAATGTTTCGTGCGAGCGCTGCGCTGGAAACGGTGCGGAGCCGGGAAAGGGTGTGAAAAAATGCGGAACATGTGATGGAAATGGAGTGGTGATTGGAGTTCAACGCACGATCCTTGGCGCCATGCAGACAAAGCGTATGTGTGAGACATGTCATGGAACGGGTGAGATTCCGAATACTCCTTGCTCGACATGTCACGGAGCTGGTCTTGAAAAGAAACGCAAAACATTGAACGTGCATATTCCATCCGGAGTGGAAGACGGAAACGTTCTTCGCGTCCGATCAGAAGGTGAAGCGATCAAAGGTGGCGAGTCTGGTGATTTGTTTGTGCGCATCGGCGTAAAACCAGATCAACGTTTTGAACGTGACGGCGATACCATTTATTCTGAGAAACAAATCGGATTCACACAGGCTGCTCTCGGTGCGGTTGTTGCGATCGAGACAGTTGATGGAAAAGCGGATCTTACGATTCCAGCTGGAACGCAATCGCAAACGCAATTGCGCCTCAGAGGAAAGGGTGTGCCAACGCGTGGCGGTCGTGGAGATCACATTGTGATCGTGAAAGTAGTGACGCCGCACAAGTTGTCGAAGGAACAACGGAAGATGCTCGAAACGCTTGGGCTCAACGAATAAATATCCACAAGAGATGCATTGACAAACGTGAAAAATTTTGTTGAAATAGCAATATAAATGAACTCCTGAGATGCATATCTCGGGGGTTTTATTTTTTTGTTTAAGTCATTTATAATGAACCCAATATGCGAAAGTCCATTACGACAATTGAAAGTTTGGATAAGAAGTTTGATGAAAAATTCGATCAATTTGATAAGAAGTTTGATCGAATTGATCAGCAATTCAATCAATTTGGTCAAATACTTGAACATATTCAGGGAAGTATTGAGGTACTTGTCAAAAAAGTTGCTGAAAACACATCGGCGATTGATGACAATACATCTTCGATACAGTTTTTAATTGGAAATGCGTTGATGCGAGATGAAGTGCAACCGATTTTGAGTCGTGAGATTACGCAATCGGAATCAAGGATGATTTCGCATATAGAAGGATTTATTCGACGGCACATAACGGTTGAGGAAGAGGTTTTGATACACGGTCATAAAATTGGAGTTATCGAACGAACTCTTGGTTTGCCAAATGTTGCGTAAAAATCCTGATTAAAATTTTATTTATGGATAAACCTCAAACACTTCGTGAACGTTATGAGGAAGAAAAACAATTGGGATTATTAAAGCTTTATCCGCACAGGACATTTGAAGAGAGTAAGGCGTACATAGAGGCACGAACCGCAGCGTTAAAGAAATCGTGTGAAGAAAAATACGCCGAGCTAGATAAACAGTGGTCTCAACTATTTGAAAAACAGAAAGAATCAACCGAAAAATATTCTCTTCTTCAAGAAAGGTTAAATTTATTAATAGTATTAAGAAAAAAAACCGGGCGTGAGCTCGATTTTGAGTTTACTTTTTTGGCGGATATGTTTCACCCTTTGATTCGATTTCCTTCTTCGCTTCCACGCAGACGGGGAAATCATTGAAGGTGAAGATGTAGTCTGGTTGATCAAAGAGCGATGCACTATCTGGTTTCCCTTGTTTTGGATTATGTTTTGATGCCCACCAAAAAGAGTCTGTGGCGTAAACATGTTGTCCGCCGATTGCTTTAATCGACTTGTCTGATGGGTTTAGTTGAAGTGCGTTCACGCGAAGCACGGCATTTGGAATCGCTAATGATTCACAAAACTTTTTTGGATTTAGAAAAATTTGCGAACCGGATTGCCACAGGGTTGCGAGCTCATAGTTTAGATCAACTACCGTAGGTTCGTTTGGATTTGAGACCCAGACAAACGGAACGAGGGTTGTGTCACTTGTTGGTTTGCACAGAACTTTTATCCACGTTTGTGATGATTCACACGTAGCCAGATCTTCTTGGTTACAATATCCCCACGTGTACGGATCATCATCGGAGCAATTGTTCGGACAACCCGTTGGTTTGGGTTTTTCTTCGCATGATACATTCATCTTGGGGTTTGTGTCGTCGCAATCTCCGTCTTTTGTCGTCCAATCATTCGCGTACGGTTGGTTGACACAATGCAAAATGGCGGTGGTCGAATTGCCATATGTGTCACCGTCTGCATCATGATAAATGGTGATGACAGAACATGGCGGGGGACTTGGTTGTGATTGCGTGTCCGTGTCCTCAGGGCGTGATCCGTCTGTCGTATTCGACGAACTGTCTTCACGTGACGACTGACTTGTTGCATCCTTTTCATGTGTGACGGGATGTTCCTCGTCCGCAAGAAATACGCCATCTGAACATCCAACAAGACCAAGACACAGAAACAAGAAAATGATCGTGTGCATTGCAGCTCCTTTTGTTGTGAGTGCGTTCAACTTCACCCGAAGAAGAACGGCGTATCCTATCTGAAAAAAGGGGAAATGTCAATGATAGGAATCTTATGGATTGAAATATAAAGAGAAAAATGCATAAAAAAAATCGACGGTTAGGTCGATGGGAGGAAGTAGTGTTGGAATCGATTGGGGAGACGTACGGCACGTAGGTCGAAATCGACCATGCCCCATTGAAGCGGATTTGCGATGACGATTTCAATATCGATCTCAGGGCAGTCGAGTTCGTCGACAAAATGGATGAGGCCCTTTTTCAGATCTTCTGGTCGGAGCTGAAGTTTGTGTGAGGATCCGTCATGGTTCATGAACGGAAAGTGTAGATTGAGTTGTCGATGATTCGACGCATCGATCGGTTCAATGTGACACGGATCACGAAGCGGAATCGTCATTTGGGTTTGTTCTGAGTGGTCTGGGAGTGTGACAGCATGAACCATGTGCAGGTGCGTTTGGAAATGAAGCCAGTCGTGGTTGAACGTGCCGATGAGAATTTCAGGTTTTACATCGCGTTTAATCCGTTTGATGTAACCCCACGATGGATGATCATCGCGCAACGTAACGGTTGCTGTTTTTCCATTTGGCAGTTCAAACTGGATGTTGTATCCAGAGAAGTGTCCGGTTTTGATTGGTTTGATTTCTCGAATGGGGTATAGAGTTTTTTGCATCGTTCCTCGTTCTCGAAATTGATCGAGTCAAAAGAGTCTATCAGTTTTTGTCTTTTCGTCAAGGAAGCAGTTCTGTATGGAAAAAATTATGAAAGACATTTGTGATGCATACGCAAAATCCGCGCTTGCATAATTGTGGCGATCGTCTGAATGATCCCCATGATCAAAAACAAGACAGTAAACGAGGTAAAGTTCACAATGTATCCTCCACAAATAAGTGCGATTCCCGTAATGATTTGCGCACTTCCGCCTGCAAGCCCCCATTCAAAACCGTCGTGTTTTTTATCTTCGTATTTTGCATACAGAGCATTCCATGTGGGTGTTGCGCATGCAGCGGCAATTCCTAATCCGGCTTGAACAATAAATAAATGCCATGGGGATGAGACAAATAAATAGCCAAATGTAAAAACAGCATTGAGGGCGTATCCTAAAACCATGAATTCTTCTTTGCATTTTTTATCCG
>MGFD01000028.1:0-7661 GCA_001791715.1 Candidatus Uhrbacteria bacterium RIFOXYB2_FULL_45_11
AGGAACCACCAAACATTGTACACATTGAAGCTATTGACATCTGAGGCTGAATCCGATATGATTTTTTTATCTGAAACCTGTCGAATGACGGGTTTCTTTGTTAAGTACTAACGTATGTAGATACGGATTACAGATGAATACAGATAGGGATAACAGACGACAGATCTTTTTGCATCATCTGTATTGTGTCATCTTCATCTGTAATCATCTGTAATCCGTATCTACACATATTTCTATGTCTTCTCCTATTGAACAAGCTATTCGTCAGATTTGTGAAGAAAAAGGTCTTGCGTATGAATCGGTTGTTGATGCCATTCAAGCCGCGCTTGCCGCAGCGTATCGCAAAGATTTTGGAGATAAAAATCAAAACATTGATGTTGAATTTAATGTAGAAACCGGAGGAGCAAACGTCTTTGATGTAAAAACAGTTGTAGAAGATGTTGACCCAGAAGAACTCGCAAAAATTGAAGAAGAGCGCCGTATCAAGACAGAAGCAATGGCGTTGCAATTTGCCGATGGTCGCAAACGCCGCGATGATCGCCGTGATGAACCTGTTGCATTTGTTCTTGAAGATGATGATGGCCCACACTTTAATCCAAAAACAGAGATCATGATTTCAGACGCTCGTGTTTTGAAATTTAGTTCTAAAGTTGGAGATGTTTTGCGCACACCGCTTCCAGAAGCGGGAGAATTCGGACGCATGGCTGCCATGACCGCAAAACAGGTTATCACACAAAAATTACGTGAAGCAGAACGCGAGGTTGTGTTTAGTGAGTTTAAAGAACACGAAGGCGAAATGATGCAAGGAACCGTACAACGCCGCGAAGGACGCGTTGTGCTTGTGGACTTGGGCAGAACAACCGGAATCATGCGCCCAGAAGACCAAAATCCAAATGAGCGCTATAACACAGGAGACCGCATTAAAGTGTATGTTCGCCAAGTGGGACTCACAACAAAGGGTCCAGAAATTTTGTTGTCTCGCACCGCAGATGAAATGGTGAAGAAATTATTTGAAGTAGAAATTCCAGAAATTGAAGAAAAGACGGTTGAAATTAAATCCATTGCGCGTGAGGCTGGATCTCGTTCAAAAGTTGCTGTTGGAACAGAAGACAACTCCATTGATCCAATCGGAGCATGTATTGGTCAACGCGGAAGTCGTATTCAAACGATTATCGCAGAACTTGGTGGAGAAAAAGTGGATATTATTGAGTGGAGCAAAGATCCTGTCACATTCATCACAAACTCTCTTTCACCTGCAAAGATCGCGCATGTGGATGTAAATGAAGAAGCAAAAGTCGCGTCCGTAAGTGTTGCAACAGATCAGTTGTCGCTTGCAATTGGTAAGGGCGGACAAAACGTTCGTCTTGCCGCAAAATTAACAGGCTGGAAAATTAACATTGTTGAAAAAGATAAAGATGAGGTTGTGGAATCTGCAGAACCTGTAGAGGCGGCAGGGGAAGCAAAAGAAGCAGAAGTGTTGAAAATTGAAAAGACAGAAGAAGTTGCAGAAACAACAAAAGAATAATCTATGAATATTTTTTACACGTTCCTTCTTCAGCCGATTTTTAACTTGTTAGTTTTCTTGTACAACATCATTCCAGGAGCAGATGTTGGATTTGCGATCATCGCGCTCACAATTTTGATTAAGGTTGCGCTCTGGCCGCTCATGAGTTCCAGTTTAAAATCGCAAAAAGCCATGCAGGAATTGCAACCAAAGTTGGACGCCCTCAAGGCAGAACACGGAACAGACAAAGAAGCCCTTTCAAAAGCCATGATGAAGTTGTATCAAGATGAAAAAGTGAATCCACTTGCATCTTGTCTTCCGATTCTCATCCAACTTCCGGTATTGATTGCGCTTTATCAAGTGTTGTTCCATGGGTTTGATGCAACGGCGCTCAATCAGTTGTATGTATTCATCAAAAACCCGGGGGACATCAATACGATTTTTCTTGGATTGATTGATCTTGAGAAAAACAATCTTTGGCTCGCGGTGCTCGCTGGTGTCTTACAGTTTTTTCAGACACGCATGCTCATGCAACGCCAACCGCCAAAAGCCGTTGCAAAAACAGAAGGAGCAAAAGACGAATCCATGCTCGCAAGCATGAACAAGTCCATGATGTACATGATGCCAATCATGACCGTCCTTATCGGAATGAAGCTTCCGGGCGGACTTACGCTTTATTGGGTAACCGTTACCGTCTTCTCAATTGTTCAGCAGTGGTGGGTGTTTAAGGGGAAGGCCCGAGAGGCGGGAGAGGCTGGAAAGGCCGAAAAAAAATCATAAAAAAAGCGGGAATAAAATCCCGCTTTTGTGTTATGAGTTTAGTTTTGAGAGTTGGTCGCGTAGGATTTGTCCGGCGGCTTCTCGATTGAGCTTCACGAGTGCGTCATTTCCTGCAATACCCATTTTTTCTAATACATGCATGATGCGCATCAGACGAAATACTTTCATTGCATCGTCGCCCTTCGGGTGCTTTTCAATAACGTCTTGTTCGACCATAGATTCAAGTTCAGCACTTTTTCCATCAATCCAAGATGCTTGCAACTGGTCGAGAATAGGAGCAAAGGCGTCTTGATGGGATTCAACGAACCGACCGAGTGAAGAAAGGTTTGCCATGGTGGCCCAGTCGAAAAATTCGTTATTGATCCGTAGTGCTTCAAGATCCATGATGGTTAGTTTATCTGTCCCATCCTCATTTTTTTCATAGGCAATATTTTCTGCATGCAAATCTCCGTGGGAAAGTTTTTGAGGAAATTGATCAATAAGATCAATACTGTCTTCAAATAACTTAGCAATATTTTCGGCTTCTTCTTTTGAAACCGCTTCATTTTTTAAGGCTCGATCCAAAAAACGTTTTGCTCGTTCCGCGTGCGCATTCCCATCGAGTACACGCGGACCGTTTTCTTTAAACGAGTCAGGAATCTCAATTTGATGCAGACCCTCAATAGCCCGCTTAAGAATGGCACCACGACCTGCTCCTGTCATGCTACGTTTTGTATCTTTGCTATCCGGAATGAATTCAGTGACAAGCCCAATGTTTTCTTCTTGTTTCCAAGAGTCGATTATTTTTGGAAATGTAATTTGTGGATTTTTACCGTGCTCGATTGTTGATTCAAGTGCGTTATTTGCTTGTTGTAGGACTGTTATTTCTCGATGGAGTGCTTCTTTTGATTGTCGCTCCGGGGCAGCAACTTTTACAACAACCGTTTCGCCGTCTTTTGATATACATTTTTGAATATAAAATCTTTCACGATTGCCGAAGGATTTATAGGGAGCAGTTTGAGCATCCGGTTGGTACCCATGTTCTATGGAGGATTGTTGCGCGTGTGCAATTAATGTTTCTCTATAAAGTTCCGCTGTTGGTTTTTCAACTTGATTTTGTGCGACAAGAATAGCCTCATCAAGTTTGTTTTCTGCTATGAGTTCTGTGACATGTTGCGCTGTTGTGGTATCAACGTTTGCACGAACTCCTGCAACCGTATGCAGCTCTTCCTTTGGAACACCTGGAACAACAGCTAAATCAGCCGGTTTTGTTTCGGTTGATTCGTGTGTTTTTTGATTCTCTTTATTCGGTTGTGTTCCTTTCTCTTCAGGAGATCGTTCTGTTGCCAATACTTCTGATTGTGATGTTGAGTTTGGACCGCCTGGTTCTGTCATAAAAGTTGTATAGTTTTGCTTTATCTTGTCATACTTGTCATACTTTTTCCATGTATGTCTTCACCCACCGATCTCGAACAATCCATTCTTCGCACTCTTTGTTGGTTTGCTGTGTTTGATCAATCAATCACAGGATTTGAAATTTGGAAGTGGCTTGTGGAGCCGGCACGGGCGTATGATTTGTCAGAGGTCTATCGAGTACTTGAGGGAAGTGAGTGGGTGAAGTCTCGTGTTCAAGAAGAGGGTGGGTATTATGTCTTGCATTCCCCCTCTCCTTACAAAGGAGAGGGCAGGGGAGAGGTGCTACGCCGGGAAGCCGTTTCACTACGTTCGCGTAATTATCTTGATGCCACAAAAAAATTCCGCAAACTCAAGCGTGCCTCACACTACTTTCGATTATTCTCGAGCACTCGCGCGGTCGCGGCCGTAAATTCAATCGCTTGGATGAATACGAATGAGAAGAGCGATATCGATTTATTCGTCGTCACAAAACCAAAGTCGATTTGGTCTACACGATTCTGGATGGTTGCTCCATTCATTGCCCTTCGAAAACGCCCAGGCGCATCCAATCAAGATCCATTTTGTTTTAGTTTTTTTGCAACTTCGAATGCGCTTGCGATGGATCACCTTCGACTCAAAGAAGGGGATCATTACTTTGCATTTTGGTTGAAATCGATCGTGCCCATGTTTGATCATGATGGACATTTGGAGAAGTTGCAGGATGAAAACGCGTGGGCGGATCATATGCTTCCGAACGCATCTCCTCGAACCGTACATCCACTTCATAAAACCTCCTTAACCTTTCCAACCTTTCCAACCTTTCCGACATTTCAGACCTTCTACCGTTCCCTCTCCCAAAAGCGTTTTCCAATCGCGATTCGAAACCTCGCGAACAAAGATTCTCGCGTCGTTATCTCGGACGACATGTTGAAATTTCACGAAACCGATCGTCGTGCGGAGTTCGAAGAGGCATATTGCACGTTCGTAAAACAAACCATGGTATGAACCGACAAAAAATCGCGAACGCTTTTTTGACCGCAGCCCTTTTTTTGCTCCCATGGCAAACCGTTTTTTTCTATCGGATTGTTTCTTTGCCTGAAGGGATGACGGTTTATGGAAATCTTGGTGTGTATCTGACAGAAACGCTGATTGCGAGCGCATTTTTGTTGCGTGGTCGGCCAATGATTCATCCGAATTTTAAAAAGATCGTCCGCGCCCTTTTTCTTGTGTTCGCCGTGAGTTTTGTGTGTCTTGGGTGGTCTCGACTGTATGCGGTGAGTTTGGGGTGGGTGAGTCATCTGATTGTGGCCGGAATGTTTTTGTTGTTGTTACTCGACGAGCGCACAAAAATGACGCACGTTATAAATATGTTTCTCGCCGGGCTTGTCTTGCCCTGTGTCCTTGGATGGATTCAATATCTCACAGGATTCAGCCCCGCGCTTTCGGTCCTTGGCCTCGCGCAAAAACATGTTGAAACGGGCGGGGTCGCGGTTGTGGCGACGGATACGTTTCGGTCACTTAGAGCGTATGGTCCATTTCCGCACCCAAATATTTTCGGCGGCTATCTTGCGATTGCGATTGTGTTGAAAGGCTGGAGAGGTCGGAAAGGTCTGAAAAGTTTGAAAGGTTGGAGGGGTTGGGTTCAGATCAGTATGATCGCGTTATTTACTTCGACTCTTATCCTGACGTTCTCGCGCGGCGCTTGGCTCGCACTTACGATTGGACTCATTGTGTTCCTCGCTCAAGCGTTTTGGTACAAACGCCTTACTGCTCATCGTGCAATTCCACTTTTGTCGATTGGCCTCGTCACGATTCTTCTTTCTGTTGGCGTGTTGCACACACACATTTTTGCAAGATTCAATCCAGCGCTTCGTGTTGAATCGACCTCTCTTGAAGAACGCGCATCACAATACCAATCATTTCCAGGTGTATTTATGATCGATCCATTGTTTGGTGTCGGTCCTGGTGCGTATGTGTTTGCGCATGAGTCTTTGGCACAAGGTCAGCCACCACAGAACTACCAGCCGATGCATAATGTTTTTCTTTTGTTGCTCGCAGAATTCGGTATCATCGGTTTTCTTGCGTTTGGGTATTTTGCGTTTGAGGTTCTACGATTGGTTTTTGCACAGCGAAAAACAACGGGCGGAATTTTTGCGATCACATTGATCACACAACTTTTCATCCTCTCCATGTTCGATCACTATCTCTTTTCCATGTGGTCGGGGATTGCGCTTGTGACGTTTGTGTTCGCGATAAGCCTTCGATTAGTTAATGAATCTTCGAAATTATGAAAACTGTCTTCATCACCGGCACATCACGAGGCATCGGCAAAGCGCTCGCACAACTTTTTCTCAAAAATGATTTCTTCGTGATTGGTACTTCTACAAAAGGTGTCGCCGACTTCGCACACGAGAATCTGATCATGGTACAACTTGATCAAACAGACTCGGCGAGCATTGAACGTTGTGCGCGATCTGCTGCGGATCTTGGAAAGAAGATCGATATCTTGATCAACAATGCCGCATTGTGGATCGAAGGAGATTATGAGAAAGAAGTTGATATTTTTATTTTGCGAAAAACCCTCGAAGCGAATTTGGTCGGTATTGTTGATCTCACTGAACGATTGATTCCACTCATGAACGAAAATGGACACATCATTAATGTTTCGTCTCGCCAAGGTTCGTTCGGATACATTACGGCAATGTTCACAACATCTTATTCGATCTCGAAGGCTGCATTGAATATGTATACAAGAGCACTTGCATATCGATTAGCTGATCGAGTGACAGTCTCCGCGATTCATCCTGGATATGTGAAGACAGATATGAATGAAGGGGAAGGGGAGCTTGAGCCGGAGGAAGCAGCAAAGGATATTTATGAGCTTGCGCTTCGAGATGTAGATACGGGAAAGTTTTGGTACAAAGGTGAAGTGTTTCCTTGGTAAGCGTTCGAAAAAAACAGCCTAACGGCTGTTTTTCAATCTCTTGACTCTCTGTAAACTTTTCGACAAAATAGTGCCGTTAGCACATTCTTACAGAGAGTGCTAAGATCCAGGCAAAGTAGAAAGTAGAAAGCAGAAAGTAGAAAGGGTTGGCAAATGCACTTGTCTCCTGTCTCTTTCCTGTTTCCTCCCTTTCTACTTTCTACTCACTACTTTCTACTTACTCTTATGAAACTCACTCCCATCAACGATCATTTGATCGTCAAAGCGGTTAAAGCGGTACAAACAACCGCGTCAGGAATCATTATTCCGGATACGGCAGATAAAGAACGCCCAGAACGCGGAGAGGTTATTGCCGTGGGGCCAGGCCGCGAACTTGAAAACGGAACGCGTTCGAGCATGCCCGTGTCCGTTGGACAAGTAGTTCTCTTTAAAAAGTATGCACCAGATGAAATTAAAGTAGATGGTGAAGAATTTTTGGTCATTACGTTAAGTGATGTGATGGCGATTGTTGAATAATATAAAACATGGGTAGATACGGATTACAGATTAATACAGATGTAGATATTCGGTTCTGAAAAACGTTTCTTGAAACGTGTCATCCCTATCTGTATTCATCTGTAATCCGTATCTACCCACATTCCCAATATGGCAAAAAATATTTCTTATAATGAAGACGCGCGCGCGGCTCTGAAGCGCGGTGTTGACAAATTGGCAGATGCGGTGAAAGTAACGCTTGGTCCGAAAGGACGCAACGTAATTATTGAGCGCGGATACGGTGCGCCGATCGTGACAAAAGATGGTGTGACCGTTGCAAAAGAAATCGAACTTGAGAACAGACTCGAGAATCTTGGCGCGGAACTTGTGAAAGAAGTTGCGAGCAAAACAAATGATGTTGCGGGAGATGGAACAACAACGGCGACTGTGCTTGCGCAGTCTCTTGTGCGCGAGGGGCTTCGTAACGTCACAGCCGGAACAAATCCACAACACCTCCGCCGCGGAATGGAAAAGGGAGTTGAGGCGATTGTGGCGGAAATCAAAAAGATTGCGACACCCATCAAA
>MGFD01000028.1:7738-7906 GCA_001791715.1 Candidatus Uhrbacteria bacterium RIFOXYB2_FULL_45_11
AGAAGTTGGCGAGAACGGCGTGATCACCGTCGAAGAAGGACAATCGTTCGGAGTCGAGGTCGACTTCGTTGCCGGAATGCAATTTGATCGCGGATACATTGCGCCGTACATGATTACGTCTCAAGAACGCATGGAAGCAGAATATCAAGATGCGTATATTTTGATCAC
>MGFD01000029.1 GCA_001791715.1 Candidatus Uhrbacteria bacterium RIFOXYB2_FULL_45_11
CGACGCGTGAAGCAGAAGGAAAACAACATGCCAACCCCTGCAACGTTTGTTGAAACCGTTTACAAAAATCCCTTTCTAAAAGTGGAAATGTGGAAGCATTCCGTCACGGGTCGGCCGTGGTACATCGTTCGTGTCACGGATTCCGTGGCCGGAATTCTCCACGACGTTGTGAACAAGCGTGTCTTGCTCATTCGTTCGCCACATGTGGCGATTCAAACATCGAACAACCCAACCGGCGAATGCATTACGCCGTTTGCCGGACGATTTGATCGCCTTGTGACACCAAAGCAACTTTGCATCGATGAGGCAGCTGAAGAAGTTGGAGTGAAGCTTTACTACGAAGGCATCGTCACACTCAACAACAGCAAAAGCATGTTGCTCTCCGTCGGTGTGATTCCAGAGCGAACGTATCTTTGCTACGCACAGATCACGATCGATCAACTCTCCGGCAGTGACGACGACACATTCGGCCTCGCAAGCGAGGGTGAAGAAATCGTTCGGCATTGGGTGTCGGAAGAAGAATTCCTCGCGGACGATTACGTCTGCGACGACCTGCGTGTTTTCGCGTTTCGTCAGCACATTCAGATCATGCGACTGAAAGAAGAGCTTGCGCGCGCCTTGCGTCGTGTAAACACCTCTTTCAAAACAGGCCCGAAAAAAAATGGCAGCGATTCATAACACCCCCACTCTCAGGTGAGTCTCTCACCTCTTTTCTCCACCCGCCGACAATTTCGTCGGCGTGTGAAGGTGAAGGAGTTCATTCATGGACAAAGTACAGAAGTTCTTTCAGTTCGTTTCCAATTACGTCAGCGGTCATCGATCCATTGCCCACGGCTCCGGCCAGATGCGTGCACAATCGATCTCGATTCAGCTCTCGACCCGCGAGCGCTGCACAGCCGGATGCAAGTTCTGTATCAGTCGCACGACACCCGGAACGGAAATTGAAGATGAGCGTGCAAAGGACGAATGCAAGATGGATCGACTTCATGTCGGTCTCGGCTTTGCAAAGCAAACGGGCGCAACGCACGCGATCCTCACGGGTCGTGCGGATCCGAGTCAAGAGCGTGAAGAATATCTGATCGATGTCATCAAGACAGCGAGGCAATATCTCCCACTCGTGGACATGCACACGAACGGTTTCCTGTTCCAAGACGGCATGCCGAAAGCACATGTTCTTCCAAAGCTCGTCGAAGCGGGTCTCACAATGATCACGCTCTCGATCGCGAGCCACGACTTCGAACAGAATCGTGATCTGATGTTGATCAAGAAGTCGCCGGCAGACTTGATTCAGAAGTGTCGCAGCCTCGGACTCATGGTCCGGGCCTCGCTCGTCATCAACAAGTCGGGCGTTCAGGATACTGCAGGCATTCTCGAGTACATTCGTGTGCTCGGCAATCTCGGCGTGCAGCAAGTGGTGATTCGCGAAGTGTGGCGACCGGAATCGGTTGGTCGCGCGACACAAGAAGTCGTGGACTGGAACACCAAGAA
This sequence comes from Candidatus Uhrbacteria bacterium RIFOXYB2_FULL_45_11, assembly GCA_001791715.1. Taxonomy (GTDB): domain Bacteria; phylum Patescibacteriota; class Patescibacteriia; order UBA9934; family GWF2-40-263; genus XYB2-FULL-45-11. The sequence goes on from MGFD01000029.1 coordinate 1,489, forward strand.
CTGGATCGACATCGCGCCGCTCCAGAAGGAGTTCACCAAGTTCGGCAAAAAGAAGCTGCACGGCATTCGCATCGGCAATCCGCTTCCATGGGGCACGCCCGTGTTCCTGGTCGGCGGCATTTTCGATGAGAAGTCGCACGGCGTAAATGTTACGTTCGCACGCTGCGAAGAAGCAAACGGCGGCTCGGTCATAAAATCGGTCGTCCACAAGCCGGACGGTCACGGTTACCGCAACTGGGATCACAACGGCGACATTCTGTACTAGACCACTCTCAGCTCGACCCTGTCCTTCGTAGCTTTAGCGAAGAAGGACCTTTTCTCCACTCGCCGACATGTGTCGACGCGTGAAGATCAGTCAGCTCTCTACAACCCCGAAGACAAGGAGACAACATGAAACCCAAGAATGCGTTTGGACTTGTTCGTACAGCGGTTGCTGTGCCAATGGTGCATGTCACCAATCCACTCATGAACGTAGTCGAGATGATGAAGCTTGTGCAACAAGCCGCAACCAAACACGTGCAGTTGCTCACGTTCCCAGAACTCTCGATCACGGGTTACACCTGTGGCGATCTGTTCTTGCAACCGCTTCTACATGAGAAAGCGATCGACGGTTTGCAGTTGTTCATCGAAGCAACGCGTCACATCGACATGATCATTCAAGTCGGCATGCCGCTCCTTGTGAACCAAAAGTTGTTCAACGTTGCGGTCACGATGCACAAAGGAAAGATCCTGTGCGTCACGCCAAAGACGTTCATTCCGAACTACAAGCACTTCTATGAAGGTCGATGGTTTCGCCCATCGTATGAAGCGACTGTGTCGGAAGTGGAGCTTTGCGGACAGCGCGTTCCGTTTGGAACCAATCATGTGATCGATGTGTTCGTGGGCAAAGGCTCATCGAAGCGTCGCATCTTCTGCCTCGGCATTGAGATCTGCGAAGATCTCTGGATGCCGATCCCCCCAAGCTCGCACCAAGCGATCGCGGGCGCGACGATCCTCACCAACCTTTCCGCTTCAAACAGCGAAATTGGAAAAGGTGCGTATCGTTATGAATTGGTGACGCAGCAAGCCGCGCGGTGTGTGGCGGCGTATCAGTACGTCTCCTGTGGTCCGTGGGAATCTTCTGGCGATGTCGTCTTTGACGGCGATGCTATCATTTCCGAAAACGGTCACTTGCGTGCACGCTCGGAGCCGTTTGATCTCGACGTTGAATTCGAACCTCAGCTCCTCGTCACAGATGTGGATGTTGAGAAACTCGAACGTGAACGTTTCATCTCCGGCAGTTACAGCCAAACCTCGATCGTGGATCCGAAGGAGTTTCATCGCATCGAATGCGTCGTCGAATCGATCGATGACAAACTCGCAGCCGCACCTCGCATTCATCTGAACAAACTCCCGTTTGTTCCGTCAAATAACAAGGAGCGTGCGGAACGGTGCGAAGAAATCTTCAAGCATGTTGTGACCGCGCTCAAGCGTCGGCTCCGCAGTTTCGAAAAAGGAACCGGTCGCCGAGACGTCGTCATTGGCATCTCGGGCGGACTCGATTCCCTTCTCGCGTTCCTCTTTACGCTTCGCGCGTTTGATGAACTCGGTTGGGATCGCAAAGGCATTCTTGCCGTGACGATGCCGGGCGCCGGAACGTCGCGGCGCACAAAGAAAAATGCGCTCACGCTCATCAAGCAAACGGGTGTCACCTGGCGTGACATCTCGATTGTGAAGAATGTGACAACGCATCTGCGAAGCATTGGCCACGAGCCGTGCTGGACGTGTCTCCAGTGCGAAAACGCGCAAGCGCGTGAACGCACGCATATCCTCATGGACCTCGGGTTCGTGATTGGCACGGGCGATCTTTCCGAGATTGCGCAAGGTTGGTGCACGTACAACGGCGATCAGCAGTCGATGTACAATCCAAACGGCGACATCCCGAAGACGCTCGTGAAATATCTCGTTCGCCATGCGGTGGAAATCGAACGGTTCAAGGAGATCCGTAAGGCGATCCTCGACGTTCTTTCCACACCCGTTTCGCCCGAACTTGTGAAGGCAAAAAAGGTCGGCGAGATTGAACAGCTGACCGAAGACATCATCGGTCCGTACATCCTGCATGACTTTTTCCTCTGGCACATGATCCGCAACGGTTACTCGCCGCGGAAAATTGCCTGGCTCGCCAAACTCACGTTCGCGGGCGACTATGACCGCGCAACGATTCTGAAATGGCTCCACGCATTTCTGAAGCGGTTCAGCGCTTCACAATTCAAACGGCAAAACCTGCCGGACTGCCCAAAGATCGCAAGCGTTTCCCTCTCGCCCCGCGGCGACTGGCGCGCGCCTGCAGACGTCGTCCTCACGGCTTGGATCGAAGAAGTTCGCGCCATGATCGAAGAACTCGTCCCCTAACCATCTCGTCTCACGAGGTGGTTTTTTCATTTCGTTCGACGAAATTATCCTCCGTAGCTTTAGCGAAGGACGGATCTTTGACCACAAAAATGTTTCATGTTACGTTCTTTTCCCGCAGAGCCCTTTCAGCCAGGAGAATGACATGAGCCTTACGCGTTTTGACAACATTGTTTTCGACATGGACGGCGTGCTCATTGAGAGCGAGTTCCTGCAGGTCGAAGCGGAAAAGTTCGTCTGTGCCAAATACGGCATCGTTGTTCCAGACCACGAATGGATGACCTTCAAAGGTCGAACCAATCGCTCGATCTTTGACTACCTTGTAACCACGTACGCAAAAAAGCCCGTCTCCGTCGATGAACTCATCGCGGAGAAACGAGCGTATGTGAAACGCAACATTTCCAATGTCAAAATGATTCCCGGCGCGCTCACGTTCCTTCTGTTTCTGCGTGACTACCGCCCACGAAAAAAGATCGCCCTCACAACGTCCACCGGACGCGAAATCCAAAACGTGATCTTTGATCGGTTTCATCTACACGGCTATTTCGACCAAACCATCACGGGCGATGATGTGACAAACGGAAAACCACATCCGGAACCCTATCGCGTCACCGCCGAACGCATGGGTGCGCAAGCAGAGGCATGCGTTGTCATCGAAGACTCCGACAACGGAATCAAATCCGCAAAGGCCGCTGGCTGTTTCGTCGTTGGTATCACCACATCATTCTCTCGCGAAGTTCTTCTCGCGGCGGGAGCAGACATCATCGTCGACTCGTACAAAGAACTCCGGAAACTGTTTCGATAACCCTGACGACTCATTGGAGTCGTTTTTTCTTTTTCGTATTCTATAAAAGATATTTTCCATTGAGATACCTCACAATCTTTTCCGTTCCATCCCCTTTCAATAAAACACGTGTATCCGACAGAATTGCAGATCGACAGGATTCCAAATGCACAATGAACCGTTCCAACGCTTCTTTCTCAATCGCTTCTGCACGCAACCCGAATCCATTTTGATCAATTACTTCTGCGTTCATTTGTTGTTCATAGACCGGAAGTGGAATCGCGTAAACAGGAATACCAAGATGCATAGCTTCCGATAAAAGGGTGTGGCCGGCCGTCGAAATGATTCCCGAACAGGTTGCAAGAAGTGGAACGAATGATGCGTCACCATGTTTGTAAAACGAAACGTTTTCATCAGACGAGGCGCGGTCGGTATCCGGCGCAAAGATATGAAACTGCACGTCTGGTTGAGACGCACAGACGTGCACAATCTCTTCGAGCGTTTGTGGGAATTCTTTTTGCGACGAGAGGTAAACCAAAATCTGTTTTGGTTCCGCAGGAATATTTCGCAGGTCTAAAATCGATTCTTTCAAAATGGGCGGAAACATTTTTACATCCATGCCGTCTAGCGTTTTTGTCACATCAAAAAAAGAACAGGCGATGCGATCGTTTGCGATTGGAAAAAATAATTTGAGTCGCGCAACTTCATCCGCAAATGTTTCTCCATGAAGTTCCGTCGGAAAATCGCCCGTGAGGTATTTGCTCTGTTGATCGATCGTCACGAGTGGTGCGTTGTGTTTGTAGGAGTATTCGGCGCTGATCGGTTCGTAATCTGAGATGACGAGGTCAGGAGTGCCGAGGAGTTCTTCGGTGAGCGCGAATGCATTTGCGTTGATTGCATCGAATTCTTTTTGATTGGCCGGCAAGTTCTTTGTTGCCTCAAAATCAATTCCCTCTTTGTTTCCAACATAAAACGGGACAGCAACCTCAAGAACAAGGATGTGATCGTGTCCATCGAACTGTTTGCGGAAAAATGCCAAACTGGAACCGTACGCAAAAATCACAACCTGATGTTGCTTCGCGAAATGCTCAATGAGCGGAAGCGCACGTTGCGTGTGCCCATTCCCGATCCCACACACGCCATACAAAATCTTTTTCATAACTGTGAAAGATGATCCGCCACAAACGCAGACGAGCCAATAAATGAATACACAGGAACCGTTTCGAGAATATGTTTCAGATGCTCAACGAGAACCTTTTGTGTTCCGTCCGGAGGGTTCCCGATAAAGACATCATTAAGATCACGAAGAACAATATCGGCATTTACGGAATCAAGAAAGAATGGATAAAGCGTGTGGAGCGCACTTGCAGGATTCACGGTTTTATTTTCTTCCGCGTAGTCATTCAACTTGATCATCACAATCGCTTTGATCTTTACGCTCGGCGCACTCTCATAACGAGAAGCATCAAGCATGAACGCGTAGCGCTCCCAGTATTCAACATGATCCGCGATCTTGAGGTCATCGAGTTTACTCTTGTCACTTCCACGAATCGTGATGGTCGGTGTTCCGGCGACTGCGAGGAGATGCTTATTTTCAAACTGCATCACTGTCTTGTTTCCAGAAAAAATCTTGATCGATGCATCTTGCAGCAACTTTAACAGCACCGACGTCTTCCCTGCCCCCGAATGGCCAACCACCAGAATGTATTCATCGTTGCGGCCGATGCATGCCGCATGAATCGGAAACAGATTTCGTTTCAGGAGTTCTAAGCGAACCATTCCATAGAGGAGATGATACACGTCCGCGGAAAACAATCCGTTCCAAGAATCCTGAATGATCACACGATGCGCTTCTTGGATAAATTTCTTCACGGGCGATTCAATATGTTCAATCGCAAGATCCACATGCTCGGGCACTGCGTCGAGACGCACGATTCCGGGAATATATCCACGGAGAAGCATCTCGTCTGTGTTCGATAATTCAAACGACTTATCGCTTGCAATTTTGATCGTCAGGAGATTTGGGATCGAAAAATAAAAGGTGGACATAGATATTTTAGGTCGAACAGAATTCAAAAATCGCCTCAGCAATCTTCCTCGCACCACCTGTTCCGAATGTTTCCAGAATTTTATGGGTTGCGCTTGTTTGTCGAGACTCAACCAACTTGCGCGCTGCGTCGACGTACAGAACGAGAGACTCGTCGTCCTTCAATACAAAGATGGCGTCACGAATTTGTTTCAAAACCGTCTTCTGATCTTTTTTGTAATCAATCGGGAATCCCAGATCCGCCCAGTCAATGACCGCGTCGATCATTTTATTTTGTTGCAATAAGCGAAGCTGTTGTCCTTGGCTATCATTCACTGGCGGAAGCCAGATCGTTGGCAAATCATTTGTGGCCGCGTCATAAATATTGCCGAGGCCGGGTGTCATGAATGCGTATTTTGTTTGTTCCATCACGGATTGCATTTCCGATCGATTGAAGTTGCGCACCTGCGGATCATTCAACTTCTCCGCAACGGCGCGGCTTGTGGCGATCACAAGTTGCTCATTCCCGGGAATAGCACTCTTGATTGCCTCGATCCATGTACGTGCGTATGTTTCCACATCCTCTACATTCCAAAACGGATTCTGCAGTCCCCCGAGATTTACCAAAACGTATTGGCGAGAGGTGTGACGCGGAATCTCTTCGATGATCGGTGCAACAACATGAACCGTTTTCGAAAAAGTCTCGCGATCTTGTGCGATACGTTCTTTCACCCCAAAGAAATCTTGCGCAAGATAGACATCCGATTGCGAGACAATCTCAGGAACGGATTTCCAGTACCACGTAAGCGGATCGTAAATAATGACATCAAGTCCAGCAGCTTTTGCCTTTGCTGCGAATGTGAAATCGAGCGCCGTGCACACAACATCGTACTCGGCAAAGATTGTTTTGAGATCTTCTTCAGACGCGTTCGTCAGATCAAACAGGGCGTCATAGGCAAGATCTTTTTGTAGATCGAGCGAATGTTTTTCGCCCGCGAACCCAATGTGATCAAACTTCTCACGCAGGTACGGAAAGAATGTCGCAATCGCGGCGGTTGGACCAAACCCAAATGGCTCCGCGTTCAGAAGTAGCTTACGTTTCGATGTCATCATAACGTTCTTGCGCGTATAAAAGTTTTCCAAGAAAAGATAATTGTTCCGGCTCGCGCACGCGTTCAAGTTTTTCCTGATTCGAGTAGCG
>MGFD01000030.1:0-3582 GCA_001791715.1 Candidatus Uhrbacteria bacterium RIFOXYB2_FULL_45_11
AAGCGCTCATGATGGATGCCATGAAAGATCCAGCTCGCATGAAAGAACTGCGTGCAAGTGGGACATGGGATGCTCTTTGGGCAAGACACGGAAAAGATCTTGAGAAAAATTCAAAAGGAAACAAGGCCACAAAAGCCATCATGGATAGCTATAAGAAATCCAATCCAGATGTAACAGGATCTTGGGGAGATTTGAAAGACGCAAAAGATGCAGCAGGTTTGAGTGCATTCGCACTTGCAAGTATTTCTAAGAGTACAAACAGTCCATTAAGCATGGATTCCAAATTTGTTAAAAAAGACGGCACTAAAATGTCGGTCGATCAAGCAATACGCGAAAGAAAAATGGGAACCAAAGAACAACAAGACGCGCTCATCAATGGCATGGGTGCAATTTATGAAGGCATGAAACCAGAAGAACTTGGTCGTTTGCCGGCACAGGCGCTTGCGAATAACCTGACGGTAGAAATGCTTGATAAAAAAGTAGGATCTGCAGACGGATCGACCGTTGCAGAATCTCTTATGAAAAGTTCAAACAAGGAAGTACGTGCTGGTTTGCATAAGAGAGCAAGTGAAAATCCTGATATTGCGAAAAGCTTGGCTACACGAGCGGGATTAGATTTAACGACCGGTGCTGTCGACAAAAAAAATAAAAAGCGTTTTGCAGAACTGTTAACGCAAAATCCTGCTTTTATAAATAATTTGAGCAGGAATGATTTTGACACAGCGATGTCTAATCCCGAAACAGCAGGGTTGATTCGAACGACACTTGCAAAGAAGGGGGTACTTAATTCTGCTTTAAGAGATATAAATGCAGATTCAAATTCTGAATCGAGTATAGATTTACGTTCGCGTTTGGAAGAAACATTTGCTTTTGCGAATCCAATGAATGTTCAACCAGATGGTGTAGAGATTCCAAAGGAAATGCAAAACGTTTTTGAAGGTATTCAGACACAAATGAAAGCGGTTGATGAACGAAACATCACAGAAACCGAAGCAGATGTTGCTCAAATTCTGAGTTTTGTACAAAAAGCTAAAGAACTTAGGGAGAATGCAGAAAAAAAGACCATGGACGCAAAGACAGAAGATGAGAAAGATGCGATTGAGGAGCAATTAGCAAAAGATCTCGATGAAGTATTTCAAGCGAGTGACGAATCCATGTTAGCGAAAAGCAAATCTTATGGTAGAAAAACATCCATTAATGAATTACTTAGTGTAAAACAGCAGGAATTAACAAAGGTAATTACAGAGTTAGAACAGAAGGCAACTCTTGCTCCACTCAATGATTCTGACACAGCAAAACTTGTTGATCTTGAAAGACAATTGAAAAGTATTTATGACATAGACGAGTTTTCTGTAATGAGAGCAGAGGAGCGTGCTGAAGCAAAAAAGAAAAAATAATATGAATTCAGACGGAAAACAGACTTTAACATTAACAGATAATATTCTTGATTTCATAAGTGATTTCGAATCTGTTGAGTTTGCAAAAGAGTTTGTTAAAAAATATGGATTGAAGGACAATGATGTTTCACGTGTTATGAATTTAGCAGTTGATGTTGTCTACGGCATGGTGGCTGTAGACACACTTCCTGCAGAGATGGTTTCTCGTTTTGGAATCGATGTAACAAAATCAAAACAAGCAGCTCTTGAACTTGCGGAAGCACGATTGTTGCCAATCAGAGAAGTTATTCCTGGAGTTGCACAGCAAATTCGTGTATGGGGTGGAGAGATTGCATTAAGTGCAAAACCAGAGGCTGCGGCAATGACCCCGGATGTCTTTGTGCAGACATCTCTTCAAGATGTCATAAAAGAAATGCCTACACATCTTCAGGCGCGGTTATCACACATTCTTGAATTGTACGTCTCAAAACATTCAGATCGTGCGCTTGTTTTAGACATGCTGACCAAATCTGAAAAGGTTGGGGGTGTTGCTTTTGGAAAAGAAGATGCAGAGGGGCTTCTTGCATTTGTTGATGAAAAGATGAATGGAAAAAAGATTGAGACAGGAGAACGTCCGGAAATGGGTGAAATGTCTGAAAGGTCGGAAAGGTTTGAAATGTTGGAAGGGACAGAAAAGAAAAATGAAACGATTGTAGAGGTGCCTCTTGTGGGTACTCATGTGGTGCAGAATAGTCCTGTTCCAGTTTCAGATGTAAAACCTGACAGTTCTGTTGGACGGGGTCTGGGGACGCCACCCATAACAGAAAAGTCTGTTCATGATGATGCAGCAGAGATTGAACAGGTAAAAATTATCAAACAATCCGTGATGCAAACACCAAAACATGAACCAATGACCATTGAAGAAATGGTTGGACAGATTTGTACACTCGAACCCATGCAGCTGCCAGATGGAACGCTCGTGGATCGATGTAAACAAATTATTGAGTCTCGATTGCGGGAAGTACGAACTGCGTCTGATACACAAAAACAGCTTGAACGTTCTGTGGAAACAGGTGGACTTGGTATTGCGGGAAGAAAACTTGCAGACATGATGCAAACAATTGAAGAGGCATTTGATTCGCTTCAAAAACATGCCTCAGATAAAGTGGCGCAAGAAAAAGTGGTTTATCTTGAAAAACAACAGGCACAAGAAACAGCCAAACAAACAACGGCGGAAAGGGAAGAGAAAATGATGACAAAGCGTTACGTGGAGTTAACAGGAAAGATGCCGGATGCACACGTGTCACCTGCGTCACCGTCAAACGCTCGTGTCTCTGGTGCGGTTTCAAAAGATGCTGCCATGGATCAGCGCGCACAAAGTATCGATACAGCAAAAGTGCGGACGGTTATTGAAGCGGCAAAAAAAGAAACAGATGCAAGGCCACTTCCAACGTCTTTGCAAGGAAGGGGGGCACGTCCGGAAATGCAAGACGTAAAATTTGTGAAGCGCTTGTCTGGACCGATTGATGAACTCCGTTCCGTGTCCCTTGTCGATTTTCGACGCATGGCAAAAACGCCCGAGCTTGCGATTGAAAAAATGGTTGGTCTTGTTCATCTTGTAGAAGATCAAGGATATGACAAGCGTGTAGAAGCGATTCGTGCGTGGCAATCGTCTCCGTTGTATCAACAGTATTTAACGATTGCGCGTAATGCGATGCAAGAAGGAAAACCACTTGAAGAGATGCGAAGTGCGATTGCAAAATCCGGAGAAACGCTTACAAAAGAAGAACTCGCCGCCATTTTAAAATTGAACGGCGAACTCCGTTTCTGATAGAATGGAAACGTGGGTAGATACGGATTACAGATGAATACAGATGGAGATATTCGGTTCCGAAAAACGTTTTTCAGACACGTCATCCCTATCTGTATTCATCTGTAATCCGTATCTACAACATTCCCAATATGCCCGAACAGTACGTCGTTCCACAATTTATTGATGCGGAAGATCAAATTTTCGGGCCTGTTACGGCGCGGCAGTTTATTATTTTGATGGTTGTTGGGCTTATTGAGTTTTTGTTATTTAAATTGCTTTCGTTTGTTGTGTTCCTTTTGGTTGGAATTCCTTTTCTTGCAATCGGAGGAATGGTTGCATTTACAAAAATTAATGGACAACCGTTTCATTTTTTTATTTTAAATCTCATACAAA
>MGFD01000030.1:3718-7216 GCA_001791715.1 Candidatus Uhrbacteria bacterium RIFOXYB2_FULL_45_11
AGAACTCACGCTTGTGGTGAATACGGGGGGAGTTTATAAACCGGAGGAATAGAAGCATTTGAGGTACAGATTACAAATGGCGGCATACAGATATACAGATGCACGTCCTTATGATTTTTCCCATCTGTATCTCTCATCTGTAATCTGTACCTCAAACATTCCCAATATGCCCGAAATGCAATCCAAACAACTCGCGAAAGCAAAACCTGGACCATCTACCCAGGCGTATTTGGATATTGCCGAAATTCGGGATGACATGGTGATCTTGAAAGATGGAACCGTGCGTTCTGTTTTACTTGTTTCGAGTATCAACTTTGCGTTGAAGTCTTCTGATGAACAAGAGGCGATTATTCAGGCGTACATGTCTTTTTTGAATGGACTCGAATATCCCATTCAAATTGTGATTCAATCGCGCAAAATGAACATTGATGCGTACATGGAACATTTGGCGGAGCAACAAAAAAAGACTACAAACGATCTGTTGCGTGCACAAATTGTGGATTATCGAACGTTCGTCAATGAACTCGTTGAACTTGGGCAAATCATGCAAAAGCGATTTTATTTGGTTTTGCCTTATGACCCAATCACAAATAAACAAAAAAATTTCTTTGCGCGATTATCAGAGGCACTGTCTCCAACAGCTGCGTCAAAATTAAACCAGAAGCAAATCGCCGATCGTATCGAGCAACTCTCAAGACGCTCAGAGATGATTTCTGGGGAATTGAGCAGTATGGGATTAACTTCTGTGCGATTAGATACGCAAGCGTTGATTCAACTCTATTATGAGGTTTATAACCCGGACTTGTTTGATACAGAACGCCTGACAGATATGAGTCAAATACTGCATGATTAATAAGGTAAGCGAGGCTTGAGAGGCAAGAGAGGCTTGAGATGCCGAATAAAATGCATTTCAAAAAGCCTCTCATGCCTCTCAAGCATCTCCAGCCTCTCAAGCCTTTCCCCTATGGCCATCGATATTGGACAAATAAAACAGAACGCGCCTTCTGCACCACAAAAAAAACCTGTGGAGCAAAAACCAGAGGAGCTGAAGGTTGCGAGCGAGCGAACGCTTCTTGAAGAAGAGCGTATTTATCGTCGCGGTGTTGTTACAGTACGGGATCTGATTTCTCCTGCGGCGTTTGAGATCACCCCAAAGTATTTGCGTCTTTCCGGGCTGTATGTTCGCACGATTTTTATTGTCACCTATCCGCGCCATATTGGTCTTGGATGGTCGAGTCCGATTATCAATCTCAACAAAACCTTTGATGTTGCCATGTTTTTTTATCCGTTGAAAGCGGAAATTATTTTGAAACAGCTTCAGAAAAAAGTAGGTATTTTTCAAGCAAAAATTTTGGGCGATGCAGACAAAGGTGCACCGCGCGATCCATTGGCGGAAACGGCGCTCAGAGACATTGAAGATTTGCGCGACGCACTCACACAGGGAATTGAACATTTTTTTCAATTTGCTTTTTATCTCACGATTTACGGCAAAGACATGGATGAGTTAGATAAATTTTCCCAACAAGTCGAATCGCTTTTCGGAAGCAAACTTATTTATTCCAAAAGTGGATTTTATCAAACAGAACAAGGATTCAATTCCACCATCCCCCTTGGCAACGACGAGCTCATGATTACGTACAACATGAACACCTCGCCGATTGCGGCTTCATTTCCATTCATCAGTTCAGATCTTACAAGCGATAACGGAATTTTGTACGGCGTGAATCGCCACAACAACTCGCTCATTATTTTTGATCGATTCAGTTTGCAAAACGCAAACTCGGTTGTGTTTGCAACATCTGGTGCGGGAAAGTCTTACACCATCAAACTCGAAATTTTGCGATCACTCATGATGGGAGTGGATGTTATTGTTATCGACCCTGAAATGGAATACAACCATTTGTCGGACGCGGTCGGTGGAACGTACATCAACGTTTCTCTTGCGTCTGACGCAAAAGTAAATCCGTTTGATTTGCCGCGCGCCATTGGTGAAGGAACAAAAGTGGAAGATATTATTCGCAGTGCGGTCATTACATTGAAAGGATTGCTTCGTCTCATGATTGGAGTCCCGATTGGGGAACAGGGAAAGCTTGGATTTACCCCAGAAGAAGATTCTATTCTTGACCGAGCGCTCATTGAAACGTACGCAAAGAAAGATATCACGCCGGACACAAAGTCTCTTGCAGATGTTGAACCACCTGTCATGAATGATTTTAAGGATGTTCTTGAAGGAATGGAGGGGGCAGAAAACATTGTCGCGCGTTTAAAAAAATATACAGACGGAACCTTCTCAGGACTTCTGAACTCTCCAACCACCGTTGCCATGAACAATCAGTTCGTTGTTTTTTCTGTGCGTGATTTGGAAGATGAATTGCGTTCGGTTTCTATTTATTCCATCGTGAATTACATCTGGAACGTTGTGCGCTCAGAGCGCAAGAAACGTATCCTCGTGATCGATGAGGCGTGGTGGCTCATGCAACAAGAAGAATCGGCAAAGTTTATTTTTGCGCTTGTAAAACGCGCGCGTAAATACTTTTTGGGAGTAACAACCATTACCCAAGACGTTGCAGACTTTCTTGGATCGCCCTACGGCCAGGCGATCGTGACAAACTCATCGATCCAGTTGCTTATGAAGCAGTCGCCCTCTGGTGTTGAGCGTGTTGTAAACACATTTAATCTCACGGACGGAGAAAAATTCTTGTTGCTTGAGTCTGGAGTAGGAGAAGGAATTTTCTTTGCCGGCCAAAAACATGCGGCGATTAAAGTGGTTGCGTCTTATACAGAAGATCAAATCGTAACCACAAACCCACAACAATTACTCGAAATGGAAAAAGCACGTAAAGCAATCGAAAATCAAGTTTCGGCAGAAAACGAAGCGGCCGCAGAAGCTGCGACGCCGGCACCTGTTGCAGAAGCTCCTGTTGAAGTGGAAGAAAAAGAAATCATGGGAGAAGTTGAAACAGAACAAAAAGCTCTTGAAGAACAAAACATGGCCGCCGCGAGTGCTGCGCAAGATCTACTTGCGGCAGAAGCGGGCGGACAGGCACAGGCAGATAAAATTCGTGATTCTTTAATGTCGTAATATGATCAGTCCAAAGCAACGTCGCAACATAATTATCGCGATCGGCATCATTCTTTTATTGATTTTGCTTTGGCTTATTTCGCTTCTTTTCCCAAAGGCAAAACCAGTTACAGAAACACCCGCGCCTCTTGTGACAACAACACAAGATTCAACACAAACACCGTTCACCAATCAACAACTTGAAGAAGAAAAAGAAGTGCGCACACAAACGTCATCTATAACAACAACGGCAAAATTGTTTGTGGAGCGTTATGGAAGTTATTCAAACGAAGCAAATTTTCAAAATATCCGCGATGTCATTCCGCTTATGTCTGCGGAATTTGCTGCGGCAACCACGGCGGATTTGACGAGCAAAAAACAGCCGAATGGATTTTATGGGGTGACTACGCGCGTGATTACCGTTAAAGTTGTTTCAC
>MGFD01000030.1:7399-9116 GCA_001791715.1 Candidatus Uhrbacteria bacterium RIFOXYB2_FULL_45_11
TTCGTGTAAACGCGAAGGGCAAATTTTTTGTTTAGATTGTCGCTCAAATTGGGTGGCAAGACCAGAGCACGTGAGCTGTCCGTTTTGTGGTGAGCGAGGATCGAATCAAACGTGTCGCACATGCAAAGAACAGGGAAGTGCGCTTGATGGTCTTGTGTCGTATCTCCCGTACGGGAATCCAATTGTGCGAGAGGTGATCGGATGTTGGAAATATGACGGTGATCGTTCTGTTGAGCCGACTCTTCAGTATTGGATTGAACAATCGAAAGATCGACTTCGGCCTCCGCTTGAGAATTTTATTGTGACACACGTCCCGATTCATTCCTCAAGAAAACGCATGCGCGGGTTTGATCAGGCGGAAGCTCTCTCAACCTGGCTCGGAGAATTATTTGAAATGCCCGTTGAGCCACTGCTTATCCGTTCAAGAAAAACAAAACCTCAGGCAAAAGTACATCACGAGAAGCGTCGAGTGGGTACACTCGACGGGATTTTTGAAATTCATCCAAGAGTCACAGAACTTCCATCTTGTGTTTTACTTTGCGACGATGTTTTTACAAGTGGAGCCACAATGGATGCGGCCGCGAAATGTTTAAAAGAGACGGGGGTTGAAGAAGTGTGGGGATTTGTGATCGCAAAAGGGTCGCATGAGTCTTGACATTTTCGCAAAAATCAGATAAATTCAGCGAGCTTTTGATTGTCGGCGCAGTGCCGATTTTTTGAAAGGCTTGCCCAAGGAGGATAGAGACAATGCTGAAGAAGCTTCGTCAATTCATTTCTGTGGCCGTTCTGGTCGCATTTGGTCTCAGCGCGACGGCATGTCGGGAACGTGTGGTCTACACCTCGCCAGCTATGGCTGGGGGTGGTCAGACTGTTTACGAATCTGCTCCGGGCGTGAGTCAGGAGCAGTTTGATCTGCAGGCGGCGATTGGCCTGTTGCGTACCAACAAGGTGCGTGATGCGCAGTCGCTTGAACAAGCAATCAACGATCCGGCAAACGGGATCAACAACCTTGATCTTGATGCCGATGGTCAGATTGACTACGTTGGCATTCAAGAATCGGTTTCCGGTAACGAGCGTCACATGGCGTTCATGTCCTGTCCGAGTTCAAAGGTTGGTGAACCGACTAAGATCGCTGATGTGACCATTCGTGACGAAGGTGGGCAGGTGTATGTCGGTGGTGGATACTCAAGTATTTTTCACGGATATCACAACTCCTATTACTCGTACTATGTCCCTCGGGCGTCGTTCGGTGATGCACTGTTTCTTGCATGGATGTTGACGCCTTCGCGTCCGTATTACACGTATCGTCCATACAACTACGGTTGGGCTCCGCGCCCGATGTATTCGCCGTCCGTTTTGCACACAACGCGAACAACCTCATCGGTTACGCGTGAAGTGCGCATGGCTCCGGTTCAGAAGGTTGCTCCACCTACAAATTACGCAAAGACGGCGGCAGTAAAGATGCCATCGTCATTTGCAACAAAGCCGGCGGGTCAAGGTTTGTCTGGTTCGGCCGGTCAGATGCGTGATTACAAGGTGAATAATAAGCCTGCACAGGCCGGCACTGCCTTTGGCGCGTCGCGATCTGTTTCAGTGCCCGCTCCGTCCGCACCGAGGCCTGCTTCGAGCGGCTGGGGTGGCGGTTCTTCTTCTGCGAGGCCTTCGGGCGGTAGCGGTTGGGGAGGCGGTTCTTCCGCGTCTAAGCCCTCATCGAGCG
>MGFD01000030.1:9245-41609 GCA_001791715.1 Candidatus Uhrbacteria bacterium RIFOXYB2_FULL_45_11
AACGGAATCGATCTTTTTGACGGTTCTGTATCTGCTCATCGAGTGTCGGCAGCAACTGCCGGTTGTGTCAGACAGTACAACGGATATCGGGTTCCTTGAAAAAGAACTCGGCGACATGCATGCCCGCGGTCTCATTAAGATCGACGGTCAGTACTGGAAAGCCACGAACGAAAACGATCGTGGTGTGAATGGAACGCGTGTTGGCGCAGCAAACGGTACGGCCTTTTTGGGCCAGGCTGTTGCCATGTGCGATCAGCTCATGAAGTTCGAGATTTTCGGTGGTGTGCGTTTGCAACGCATGCTCACACCAGACGAACGTCTCGACGATGACGAATTCATGGTACGCGATCACATTTGGGATCCGCGTTTCGTGGGTCCAAAAGAAGAAGATCCAGACGCAACGGATTTGCGTGTGGGAATGATCCGATTTTTTTCAGAAATGATGATGGATCAGATTGGCGGCGTCGTTGATCCTCATCGCATTGTGTTTTTGCAAAAGCTTGCATCGGGTCAACTCAAAGGGGAGAGCTTCTGGTTCAACCTTAGGCTCGGTACGTTTTTCAAGGAAGTGGAAACGATTGTAAATACGGCTTATCAGTGGCGTCAGATTGCTCCAGACGACGAGGCTCAGGCCATCGAAGTCATGAAGATTCTGTACGCCGCCGGCATGATCGAGTCGCGCAAGCGTGCTCCGGATGCGAGCGAGTGTTCCAACTGTCACATCCCGCTTGCACTGTTTGAAGCTGAGGCTCATGGAAACGGTCAACGGCTCAGCGAATGTCCGAATCCGGACTGTGGCGCAAGCTTTGATCCGCCAGCTCCGCAAGGTGCTGCAGAAGCGTGTGCGTGTTGCCATGAAGACATCTGGCCGGGCATGCGTCAGTGCACCAACTGTGGTGCGATCGTTGATCGTCGTTACACGCCCGGTAAAGTTGTGGAAACGGAACGCGTCACCCAAACGACCACGGTCGACTCGGTGTACGATCCGTACTATGACACCTGGGGCTACGGCTACGGGTACTACGGTTACACGCCGTATGGTTACTACGATCCCTGGAATCCAGTGGCTGACGTTGTTGCCTTCGGTGTACTTTGCGCCATTCTGCTCTAGGTATTCTCCTTGCGATCTCCCAAAAAGAGATCGCTTTTTTATTTACATCAAAAAATCCACACAAGTGGATTAATGGTGATGATGCTCAAATTCAGGAGCATCTGTTTGATACGTAAGCGTCACGATTCCGTTTTCTCGTTCTTGTTTTGATGTGAATGTCAGCTTCTCCAAAAAATCATCTTCCGCAAACACACGTTTTCCTTCACCAACAAGAACGGGTTCGATGTTTAAAATGATTTCGTTGATCAGATGTTCTTTTAAGAACGCTGTGTTCACTTGAGAGCCGCCGCACACAAACGCGTGATCAAAACCGGATTCTGCAAGAAAGTGCATGGCTTCATGAGGGGAGGGAAGCACGACGAATTCGGGCGGAACTTCCATGTTCACATCATTTGAAAGAATAATTTTTGTGACACCGAGTAAATCATCAAATCCATTATGATCCGTCCAGTTCATGACCGCTTCATAGGTTTTTCGACCAAAGATGACGTTGCCATACATGTGTGCGAAGCGGACATAATCCGCCCAGTGTGCCATCGATAAAAAATCCTCCTCACCGTCTGGGCGAGCAATGAAGCCGTTGAGGGACATGGCCATGAAAAGGGTGGTGCGCATAGGGGAAGGTTTGAAATGTCGGAAACCTGCCTGCCGGCAGGCAGGGGTCGGAGAGGTTTGAATGTCGGAAAGGTCGAGGTGTGAGGGGATTATATAGCAATAAATCTGAGTTTGCACGAGGGTTTTTTGAATGGTGGTAATCAGGCTAACATGGGAAATAAAAAATACCTCTTAGAACAGAGGTATCAGGAATGCACTTCGTTTTTTTGAAAGTGCTGGTAGTCTTTGCGATCTGTCCACCGTCCGCCCCATTCCCATCCGAATTGTTCGAATGTTCGGACTACGATATCTCCATCAAGAATTGTTCCGGGTTGCAGAGGATTGTATGTAGACGTTTCTGGATGAACGGAACCGTCAATCGCAATGTATGGATTTTGCATCGGGTTTATATCAATTGCACGACCAAAGGAATGAATCGATAACCGATTGGTTAGGTGTATGGGCCGGTAATTGAACGCTGACGAATTGTTGTCGTCTGTGGATCGTTCGTCCGACCAATTGTATTTGGAGATCGGAATCATTTTTTCGATCGGAAATTTCGCTTCAAAGATGATACGGAAAATTTCCCGCACTTCATTCGCAAGGTCATTGCATACCACGAGTTGTCCGACATGTTCTTGTTCATCAAATCCCCAGTAGGGAATGGACAGTAACACCATTTGTAAACGTATGTTGTCCGGAGCAAGAGTTCCGTTCAACGCTTCGATGAGTGTCATGTGAGGTCTCCTTGGTTGGTTTGTAAAATATGCACTTAGACTCTTGTGATATTTTGTTGCATTGTTTCCGATCGCACAATAGAAGTTTTGAATAAATTGTGCAATAGCTTCGTTTTGAGCTTGATGGAGAGTGTGAGATCGGAGGTCTCGCCCAACATCCCGCTTCGCGATCTGTCCAAACCTTCGGTTTGGCTCCGCCAATAAAAAACACCTAATGTAAATATATAAAATTTATTTTTTATGGTAAACTCCCACTAATATGAGTGAATACAATCCAGAGCGTGCACAACAAGAACGCATTGAGGCTGAACGCATGGAGTATAAAATAATCTCTCGGCGTGTTTTGAACGATCTTTTCAAAGACGTGCTTGATGCCCGTGAACTTGAAAGAAGATTGATGCTTGTTGATCGGGTAAAATTCGTTACACATGATCAGATGGATGTCATTGCAAAAAGCAACCCGCAAGATGCGGGTGCTGACGGATTGATCCAGTATGAGGTAAGTGAATCTGAGGTTCGTCGGCTACCAATTGTTCTTCATTCTTCGTCGCGTGTAGAAACATTGCATACATTGGTGCATGAGGGCACTCATCTCATGACTCCTGAGTCTGTACTTGTTACGAACATAATAGCAGAACCGGATGAAGAAACTTTTTCAGATTATGTTGGAGGATTTCGGTTTGAACGTAACAGAAAAACAAAACAAATTGATCTGATGTCGATCCATAAAGATACACCAGCTCGTTTTCTCTTTTGGGAATCGGTTACGGATTGGATTGCGGAACTTGGACTTGAGAGTGAGATGAGTGATCAGGAGAAAGAAGAACTTGCAATGAGTGGTTACTTTGAGCGCCATTGGATCGATTACTTGATGCGTAAGTCGCCCGATGCACCTGGATTGATGCAAGCAATTAAAGAATCTTATGCAGCAGGGAGCGAAGATTCTTTACGTTGGTGCCTTCAAAAACAGTTAGATGTCCAGGATGATCATTTTTATGATGCACTTATAAAGATCATCGGACGCGATCGAACAGATGAAAAGCGGGTCGATGATTGGATGCAAGTCGTTGATGACGCGTTTAAGTCGTCCTAAGCCTTGTTATTGGTTACGTCCTTTCAGCTTGGTTTCGCCATAAAAAACACCCAACGTAAAGCTGGGTATTTTTTTATGTCGGAGAGTGTGAGATCGGAGGTCTCGCCCAACATCCCGCTTCGCGGTCTGTCCAAACCTTCGGTTTGGCGCCATACAAAAACACCGAACGCAAATGTTCGGTGTTTCTGTATGGCGGAGAGGGCGAGATTCGAACTCGCGGAAGCTATTAACTTCGACAGTTTTCAAGACTGTTGCCATCAACCACTCGGCCACCTCTCCGTAAATTTTCAATGAGTCGCTTGTTTCTGAATGCCTGTCCTGAACCTGATTTGAGATATGTCTCAAATTGTCTTGCTTGAATCCTTGAGGGGAATGCGCAGTACCAAATAAGCATAACGGGCCTAAGGTTCTTTGTTGATTCTGCTTTCCCAATCTGGTGTTCTTCGAGTCTTCTTTTTAAATCTGGAGTACAACCTGTGTAGATTGAACTGTTCGATAATTTGAGAAGATAAACGTAGTACATATTGGCCAAAGGCCACCCGAAACTTCAACAGATCATCAACTCTCTTCGCGTCACCCTTCGCCAAGGCTTCGGGTGACACCCTACACTTCAACAATGGTAAACACTGTTGAAGTGTAGGGTGGCGGAGAGAGAGGGATTTGAACCCTCGCGCCGGTTTTAAAGCCGACCTAGGAGATTAGCAATCTCCCCCCTTCAGCCTCTTGGGTATCTCTCCTTGAAGGTGCCGTCAGGATACGATATTTGAGTGAATTGGGCAAGACCTCTTTGTTTGTGCAATGTTCTGCTTTAGAAAAATGAGATTGAGTGGTATTACACTTGACTTTTCTGGGCAAATAATGATAAGAGGTGCCATTGCTCGTAGGACAAAAAGGTTCTGCTTGCAATGTGTTGCTCTTCACATGAAGAGAAAGGAAGGTGAAACGTGGAATTGCTCGCTGTTCATAACCTCGTGTACGAAATGGCGCTTTTGATTGGATGCTTCCTTTCTGTCGGCGCGGTTTTTGGAGGTCATGGTCACGATAGTTCCCATGATCATAATTTGGACCATGATGCACATGGTGATTCTCATTCCGGTCATGACCACGAATCAAAGGATTCGAAGAATAGTGATATCTCTGTGCGTTCAAAGTTGAGTCAAGTAAGTCTGGGAAAATTCCTCTTTTCCGTGCTCGGAATCGGGAATATGCCGATTATGCTTTGGCTCATGATCTTTAACCTGTTTTTTGGAAGCATTGGCATGCTTACGAATTTGGTCTTTGGTCCTAACTTGGGATTTGAGATCGTTGGTTTGCTTGTCTCGGTTCCTCTTGCGGGTTTTGGTGCGCTAGTTTTTACAAGCGGAACAAGTCATCTGTTTGGGAGATTTGTTCCGACAGATGAAACGTACGCTGTGAAGCGTAAAGAACTTGTTGGATGTGCGGGCATGCTCACACTTCCAGCATCGAAAGAAACTGGACTCGCGCAAATCTACGATCGTCGTGGAAATTTGCAACAGATCTCAGTTCGTACAATTGAAGGCGAATTGCCAAAAGAGACAAAGATTATTGTGATTTATTTCGATGAGGTCGGCGGTTTCTATGTGGTTATCGCTGATTGATGAGAGATTAGTAGAATGCGGTGAATGGTTCACCGCGACTACTATTACCGCTCGCTAAGCGCGAGCATAGAGGTTACCCATGCAACTCGGACTACTCATGCTACTTGGAATTGTTTTCATTTTGGGGCCCGTCGCTGCGAATGTCGCTGGTCATCCCATGGGTGGGGTTCCGACGACACTTCTTGTTGGAACGGGTCTCATCTTGACTATCGTTTCCGCAGTTCTCGTCATAATCACAAAACTGTACGTGAAGACCAAGGCAAACGAAGCCTTCGTTCGTACGGGTATGGGTGGCGTGAAGATTCTGCAGGATGGCGGCGCGATCGTGTTTCCGGTGATTCACGAGATCGTCAAGATCACGCTCACTACCATTAAGCTTCAGGTCACGCGTCAGGGTGCAGATGCACTCATCACGCTCGACAAGCTTCGTGCAGATGTGGCAGCTGAATTCTTTGTTCGTGTGCAGCCCAACACGGAGAGTATCCAGGCTGCGGCGCGAAGTTTCGGTGCCAAAATGGATGATCTCGAATTTGTGACTCGGCTCGTTGAAGACAAGCTCATTTCCGCGCTGCGTACGGTTGCAGCAACGAAAACCCTTGAGGGTCTCAACACGGAACGCAATGCATTCATCGAGCAGGTAACGCTGATCGTTGCGCCGGACTTGGCTCACAACGGCCTCACGCTCGAAACGGCCACGATCAGCAAGCTGGATCAGACGGATCCAAAGAACTTGCGCGATAACAACATCTTCGACGCACAAGGGCTGAAGACGATTGCGGAAACGACACAAAAGGCAAAGACCGAGACGAACAATCTTGTTCGCGCCGGAGAGCTTGCGCGTACGCAGAAGGATGTGGAGACGCGTCAAGCAACGCTTGCACTCGAGCTCACGCAGAAGCAGGCGGAAGCAGATCAGGAAGCTTCTGTCGTTACGGTTCAGGCAGAGAAGCGGAGCGAGGGTCGTCGGAGGGCGATTGAAGCCGAGCGTCTGTCCGATCTTGCGGATGTGGAAAAGACCACGAACATCGAAGTTGCACAGCAGCAGCGCTCACAAGCAACGGAAGTTGCCGAGCGCGAGAAGCAGGCGGCTGTCGTTGTGGCGGAACAGAAGGTTGCAGTCGCCGAACGCGACAAGCAGTCTGCTGTTGCCGCCGCAGAACAGAAGCGTGCGTTGGCAGAAGCCCAGCGTGCGACAGCTGAAGCGGAACTCGAAAAGGCCAAGCAGTCGGTCACGACCGTTCAGGTCACGTCCGAAGCGGAGCGAGCAGGTCGCAAACAAGTCATCGAAGCGACAGCTGCGGCAGAGAAGACGTATGTCACTGCGACCAAGCAGGCTGACGGTGATGCGTACAAGGTGCAGAAGGAAGCTGAAGGTCGCAAGGCGGCGGCAGCGGCAGATGCGGAAGCCATTCGCCAGAAGGCTGATGCGGAATCCGATGCGCAAAAGAAGAAGGCTGAAGGCGCTAAGGCTGAGCAGTCTGTTCCGGTCGATATCGCGTCGAAGCAAGTCGAAGTCGACAAGGCTCGCGGCATGATCCCCGTGGACATCGCTGCAAAGCAGGTCCTTGTGGACAAGGATCGCGTCGAGACCGTGCTCAAGCCCGAGCTCGAAGCGCGTGACAAGAACGGCAAGGCGGCGCAGGAATTCGAACTCGCCAAGTTGCAAGTGACCAAGGAAGCCGAAGTCCGGATCGCGGCCGCGGGTGCTGTGGCTCAGGTTTACGGCAAGATCACGGCTACGGTCTACGGTTCGCCCGAAGACGTTGCCAAGGTCGGCGCAGCTGTGGTCAGTGGTATCTCGAAGGCTACGGTCATCGAGAGTTTCATGGGCGAGGCTGGTCCGCTCACCAAGGCTGGTCTTCAGGGTGCTCTCAAGTCCCTGCAGCACCTCGTCGACTCCGCGTCCGATCGTCTCAGTGGCGATGCGGCTGTGAAGTCCGGCGAAGCTCCCAAGGCCGACGAAAAGTAAGCAATCGTTCGATTCGACGATCATCTCTCACCTCTGAAATCAATGTGCATGCACAAAGATGTCAGAGGGTTTTTTTATTGTGTTTCCCTTGACTTTTTATTAAAAAATGATACGGTGCGGCCGCTCGTTCTTGTTCCTTTTTCACTTGGAGGTGTGTTCATGTCTGACTTTGTTGAACAAACACGTTTGCGATTCGAACAGATGTTTCGTGGTCATCGGACAAGGTTGTCAGAGGTAGCCACACGTTGGCGTCCGGAAATGGATCAGCTCGCACATCGTGTTGTGGAACTTGTTTGTATGGATGGTCGGATCTCTCCGATCATGCCGTATGGTCTTGCTCCTATTGTTCCAATTGCAGGTGGGGTTCCGCAAGATCAGAATAAGCCCTATCAGGAATGGCTCAAGCGAAATGTTGGACGCGCAAAAAAAGAAAAGGGCGGACTCATTCAGCTTGTGCAACTTCACACAGAATGCGCAGCGTTTGATCGAAGTACCGATTTGGCAATTCGGGCCGCGACTCATTTTGACAAACGTGTTCATAAAGCCTATGCGGATGATGTGCACAACATCATTCTGCTCTATAACGTAATTCATGGAGGTGTGAGTATCTTTGAATCAACGCAACAGCGATGGTATGAACTACTCTCGCTCGATCGTGACCAGAAGCCAAATCCGGATTCCGGTTTTTTCAAAGCCGGTTCCATGGCGGCAGGAAATGAAGACCTTGTTTCAGATCTCGCACGCATTGCATACATGGCACGCTTCACACGACAAATAGCTGGTCGTGTTGTGCAAAAACATCGTGAGCTCGGTATCGTCGCCGGAGACATCACTGTTCCGTGGCGAGGTAATGCAGATTTTCTTAGTTATCGCATGGACTTGGTCGATGACACAAGTCACGTACTTCAGTTAAAGCGCGCTGCTGCTGTTGTGCGCGGTGCGCTCAACTCAAGTGGAAAATCTTGTGAACCAATTTGTATTTTTGTTGTGCGTCGCACAGAAGCCGCGCAAGAAGATGGAAAAAAT
The DNA here is from genome assembly GCA_001791715.1 of Candidatus Uhrbacteria bacterium RIFOXYB2_FULL_45_11. Taxonomy (GTDB): domain Bacteria; phylum Patescibacteriota; class Patescibacteriia; order UBA9934; family GWF2-40-263; genus XYB2-FULL-45-11. The sequence goes on from MGFD01000030.1 coordinate 17,395, forward strand.
TCGGTTCAGAAGATTCAAAAGCTTATTGCATCCGTTCTTCCTCAGGAAGAAGTTGTGCTTTTTCCGTATCACATAACGAAGGCAGATCATCTTGTGGCAGAATAGAACTCTTTATCACTCTGATCAGAAATGACAGAGTGTTTTTTATTCAATCATCTGAAATAGATGAGTTTTTCTTTTGTGATATTCGATGTAAAATAAACCTGATATGAAAAAATATTGGTTCAAAGCAAAAACCTATGGCTGGGGTTGGTATCCTGTAACGTGGCAGGGGTGGCTTGTTATTGTCGGTTTTCTTATTTTGGATGTTGGGAATGTGTATCGGTTAGATTTGGCGCAGGGAACGACGAACGAAAAAATCGCCCTTGAATTTGTTTTGGAGACTTTTTTGCTTATTAGTGCCCTTGTCTGGATTTGTTACAAGACCGGAGAAAAACCTGGTTGGAGATGGGGAAATAAAAAATAAATGATATCGTATGGATTTTCTTCCTGTTTTGAAAGCGATCATTCTCGGAATTGTGGAAGGGGTGACGGAGTTTCTCCCAATCTCATCCACAGGGCATTTGATTCTTGTAAATCAATGGGTTTCGTTTGATCCGGCGTTTACCAAACTATTCGATGTTATTATTCAGCTCGGAGCGATTCTTGCAGTCGTTGTGTATTTTCGAAACGAGATTTGTCCGTGCACGGCACCTAAGGAAAAACGTCCAGAGATTTTTGCCCTTTGGAAAAAGTTACTTATCGGTGTACTTCCTGCGATTGTGCTTGGCGCATTGTTTGCAAGTAAAATTGAAGAGAAGCTTTTTAATCCGCTCACTGTTTCTATTGCGCTTGTCATTGGGGGTGTTGCGCTTGTTATGATTGAGAAGCGTAAACACAAAGAAGTATTTACATCGATCAAACAATTGGGTGTTAAAACTGTTTTGCTCATTGGACTCTTTCAATGTCTCGCCATGATTCCGGGAACGTCTCGATCCGCTGCAACGATTATTGGCGCGCTGCTTCTTGGTGCATCTCGTGTTGTTGCGGTTGAATTTTCATTTTTTCTTGCGATCCCAACGATGATCGCTGCTTCCGGATATACGCTCATCAAACATTGGCAAAATCTTTCGAGCATGGATTTTGCTCTTCTTGCCGTTGGATTCCTCACCGCATTTTTTGTTGCGTATCTTGTCATTTCGCAATTCATGCAATTTATCCGAAAACACTCACTCGCTGTGTTCGGTCATTATCGTATTATTTTAGGAATTTTAATTTTGTTGTTTTTGAATTAATTTTTGTGTCATTCCGACCGACCAAAGGGAGCGGAGGAATCTCGCGTGTACGAGAGATCCCTCGGCTGCGCTCGGGATGACAAAGTAACGTATGAATCGTCGCCTTGTTCCTTGGGCTTTATCTCTTGTTTTGGTGACGTTTTTTTGTTTGCTATTGTTGTTTGTTGTGCAAAGGATGTATCGACAATCGGCAAATCATCCGCAGATTCAGATTGCGGAAGATGCGTCGGTGGCGTTCGAGCAAAATCAATTCACAAACGAAACACTCAAATCCAGCTTTGAATCGTTTGTCCCAAGCATTGGACAAGTCGATCTCGGTACAAGTTTGTCTCCGTGGATTCAGATTTATGACGCGTCTCATGAAGTGATCGAATCCTCCGTGTCGATTCAAGAAGCACAAACAACCCCGCGCGTTTCATCAGAACTGTTCGAAGGGCTTGCCAAGCATGATCAAATTCGTCTGACATGGCAACCACGAAAGGGGATTCGCCAAGCGATCGTCATCACAAAATTTTCCGGACTCAGAAGCGGATACATTGTTGTTGGTCGATCCCTTCGCGAGGTGGAAGATCAAATGAAAATTTTGACGGTGATTATTTCGGCAGCGTGGTTTGTGATGATGTCTATGATTGTGTGTACGGCTGCATGGACGTTTGGATGTTTTACAAAGTTTACGAAAGTAAACAAACTTCGTACGTGATCTTTCGTTTTATTTTTGGTATACTGTGCACATATGCAAGAAGAGGAAACACAATCCGGTGTTTTTGAATATCACCCAGATGAGTTTGGGGATATTTTGGTGAATTGGGAGGTAGATGAATATCCACAACATGAACGTTCTCGCATGTGGTATATCCTTGCAGGCGTCGCTGGAGTTGGATTGATTATCTACGCCGTTTTTACGTCCAACTTTTTGTTTGCGATCATTATTCTCATGATCGCTGTCATCATGTTGCTTTCCATGTTCACGAAGCCAGAAAAGATCCCGGTGATTATCACAACAACGGGAATTATCGTCGGAGATATCTATTACGATTATCAGTCCATCAGAGATTTTTCTATTGTGTATGATCCGCCGGAAGTAAAATTGTTGTATCTGGATTTCTTTGCATTTTCGCACCCACTTTTGTCTGTTTCTCTTGAAGATGTGGACCCAAATATCGTCAGAGAAAACTTGTTGCCATTTTGTTTAGAGAATCTCAAGAGAAATCAAGAAGACTTGACGGATGTCATGCGAAGGCTGTATAAACTGTGAGTCTATTCTGCGCTCGTAGCTCAGCTGGATAGAGCATCAGCTTGCGGAGCTGAGGGTCGTAGGTTCAAATCCTGCCGGGCGCACCATAACAATTATGGCTTGGGTATATATATTAAAAAGCGATCTTGATGGTCGTTTTTATGTTGGAAGTACGACGGATATTGAGCGTAGAATTATTCAGCATGAACGAAATCAAACACCATCAACATATCGAATGCAGGCGCATAAACTGGTTTTCTCTCAAGAATATTCAACGCTTCGTGAAGCTCGAGAAATTGAGAGGCGACTTAAAAAACTGAAACGAAAAGATTATTTACAAAAGATTATAAATGAGGGTTTGATTCGAATGCGACCTGGCGAGAGCCCCGACGCGCCGAATGATAAACTGTCGGCGGTCGGGGTCCCGACAATCGACAGTATTTAACGTGTCGATTCGTCGGGACTGAGGGTCGTAGGTTCAAATCCTGCTGGGCGCACCACAAAAAACTTGATCTTCACGATCGAGTTTTTTGTTTTGCCCTCCCTCTGTTACCATGTCTTCATCTATGTCTCTTCGACTCACAACGCCTGTTTCTGGACTTCCGGGAATAGGGGATAAAGCTGCGACCGATCTTGCCTCGATTCATGTGAAAACCGTTCGGGATCTTTTGTGGTATGTGCCGTTTCGTTACGATGACTTTTCGAAGCGTGTACCGATTGCGAAGGCTCCAATCGATACTCCTGTGACGATTGATGCACGCATTAAGTCGATTGGGCTTCGTCCTTCAAGATCAAGTCGTGTGAAGATTGTGGATGCGGTGATTGAAGATGAGACGGGAGAGTTGAAAGTGATATGGTTCAATCAACTGTATTTGTTAAAGACGATGCTGGTTGGATCGAAACATTCCTTTGCAGGTTTGATCGACCATCGATTTGGAAAAACGTTTTCGAATCCGATCCATGAACCTGTTGGACAGAATGTGAATACTGGTCGCATTGTTCCGGTGTATGGATTGACGGGCGGAATCACGATGCGCAAACTGCGTGACGCGATCAAACGCTCGCTTACGATTGTCGACACACTTCCAGATTGGTTGCCGAGCGAGATTGTCGCATCAAAAGAATTGCCAGCATTGTCAGCGGCACTTTCGAGCGTACACTTTCCAGAATCACACGAAGCCTTGCAGCGCGGAATAGATCGTCTCAAGTTCGACGAATTATTTTTGCATCAGATGTTGTTCGAAGAAGTACGCCGCGATCGCAAGACCAAGAATGCGACCGCGATCCCAATCGATGAGGCATCGATTAAAACGTTTGTTGCAACACTTCCGTTTACGCTTACGCGCGCGCAAAAAGTGGCGGCCTGGGAAATTGTTCAAGATCTCGCGAAGGATGTTCCGATGAATCGTTTGCTCGAGGGTGATGTTGGATCTGGAAAAACGGTCGTCGCCGCGATCGCCGCACACGCTGCGATGGAACCCCCTCTCCCTTTGGGGGAGAGGGATGGGGAGAGGGGTGTTTCGGTTGTGTACCTTGCGCCAACGGAAATTCTCGCAACACAACAACACAAAGCGTTTTGTAAAATGATGCCTTCTCGAAACATTGCACTCCTCACACATAATCAAATTTTTTATAATGCGGAGAAAGTTAAACGCGCAGAGTTGATCGAGAAAATCTCGAGCGGCGCGGTCGACTGTTTGATCGGAACACATGCGGTTTTACAAGAGGGAATTGATGTTTCAAATGCGTCGCTTGTGATTATCGACGAGCAACACAGATTCGGTGTTGCGCAACGTCATGCGCTTTTGCATCGTAACCCCTCTCCCCAACCCTCCCCCTCGCAGGGGAGGGAGTACGCGCCGCATTTACTTTCGATGACCGCAACGCCAATCCCTCGCTCGCTTGCGCTCACGATTTACGGTGACCTCGAACTTTCCATTCTCGACGAGCTTCCAAAAGGCCGCAAGCCCATCGGAACCGCAATGGTGCCGGTCGAGCAACGCGTTGGTATGTGGAAACATGTTCGGTCCGAGATTGAAAGCGGAAGACAAGCATTCGTGATTTGTCCGCTCATCGATCCATCCGATTCGCTTGGAAGCAAATCTGTGACAGAAGTTGAGAAAATGCTCACAGCCCTCTCTCCTCATCGAGGAGAGAGCGGGGAGAGAGGTGTTCTGAACGGTTTACGTGTCACAACGCTTCATGGAAAGTTGAAGTCGGACGAGAAACAAAAACGCAATGAGGATTTTCGTGACGGAAAGATCGACGTGCTTGTTTCCACAACTGTGGTCGAAGTCGGTGTCGACGTGCCGAATGCGACCGTCATGGTCATCATGAGCGCCGAGCGATTCGGCCTTGCACAGCTTCACCAGCTGCGAGGACGTGTCGGACGATCTGATCTGCAATCGTATTGCTACTTGTTGCCCGACGATTTGAATCCACATTCGAACAATCGTTTGCAAGCCGTGGTCGAGTCGCAGAACGGATTTGAGCTTGCCGAGCGCGATCTTGAATTGCGCGGCGCCGGAAACGTCTTTGGGAACGCCCAGTCCGGATTCCCAGACTTCCAGTTCGCAACGTCTGCGGACGTTCCGCTCATGAAACAAGCGCGCGATTGGTCGCAAAAACTTCTTCTCGAAAAAGATTTCTTTGAGAAACATCCACTCGTGCGTGCGCGGATCGAAGAAGCACTCGAACAGATTCATTTGGAATAAACATAAAACCACCCTTCGACAAGCTCAGGGTGGTTTTTTGTGGTCATTCAACCGAGGTTGTGATCAGATTAGCCAGTTGTTTTCTGAGTTGTTCAAAGGATGTTGCGGTAAGAAAAACGGAAACAAGGGTCTCTGTTGGTTCGAATGCGATCTCTTTGAGTGTGAGAAGTTGTTTGCGAACATCGCGCCATGTTTCAACAGCTTTTTGTAAATCGGGATTCTTCGTTGATTTCAGACCGTCTATGCTCATGTGCATCGGAATCAAATGCGCTGTTTTTGTTTCGATTTTTCCTTCATTTGCATAGGCGGCGAGTTCATCCATGACGTCGTGAAAAAATTGTGCTGTTTCAAGATCTGTATATTCAAACGCATCGCGATTTGATTCTGGGGAAGGAAGATACGTTTGATTCAGGAAATGCACATACTCATGCAACACCGTTTTTTCCATGGATTCTGCTGGTTGTGAATATGTGATGATAATGCGGTTGAATAATCGCACATCTTTGTGTTTGGGTCGAAAATGATACAGACCTGTGATTGTTTCATCTTGTTTGAATCCAAATGTTTGATCAAAGGTCGATTTTGAATCCAATTCAACGATTATACATCCATGAAACACGGTTCGTTTTGCAATGGTTGTTTCTGGTGATGGAATATTTAAATATTCAAGACCAAACTGTTGGATAAATTCCGACGCAGTTGTGCGTCCAGATTGTTTCAAAAGATGTTCGTGGTCGATTTGTATTTCTTTTGAAAGGGGCTGTTGTGTCTTTTTGTCACGATGTGTTGTTTGTGAAATTTGATCAATCATCAAGATGATGTGCGCATCAAGATGATGAAATGGATTTGATTCTTTCGGTTCTTGTTTTACATCCAAGATGTTTGCTCGAGATTCTGTAAACATATCAATAAGAGGAAAGCTCTTTAACGCTCTTCATGGTCTTTGGTGTCACGGATTTCTCAATCCCAACACGCTTTGCCTCCGTCACGCGTTTTTCAACCGCCATCACGTTTCGAATCTCGCCACCGAGTCCGACTTCGCCGATGTAGACGATCGGCTCACTATCGATGCGATTCTTTGCTGCGCTCATAATCGCCGCGCACACCGCGAGATCAGACGCAGGCTCTTTTAGTTGCATGCCTCCGACGACGTTCACATACACATCCGATTCGCCAAGATGTAATCCGGCACGCTTCGAGAGGATCGCAATTAACATCTGCAATCGATTTTGATCCATGCCGTTCGCTCTTCGAACCGGCGTTCCATAAAAGGATTTCTCGACGAGCGCTTGAACTTCTACAAGAAAAATTCTCGAACCTTCGCGCACGGTCGCAATGACAGACCCAGGAACACTCACGCGTTCCGCAAGAAATCTTGCACTCGGATTCTCGACGGCCTTTAGTCCCTCGCTTGTCATCTCAAATACACCAATTTCATCCGTCGCACCAAAACGATTTTTTGTTGCTTCGAGAATACGCAATTCATGTGAAGGTTCACCTGTAAGCGAGAGAACAGTGTCGACAAGGTGTTCGAGTGTCTTTGGTCCTGCGACGGATCCATCTTTTGTCACTTGGCCGACGAGGAGAAGGGAAATGCCTGTGCGCTTTGCGAGTTCAAGGAGGCAGGACGTTGCGTATCGTACGAGCGTGGGCGATCCACTTTGTGCTTCGACGGCGTTTGAAAACATTGTTTGTACAGAATCCACAATCGCGAGTGTGGGCTTTTCTTTTTCGAGGGTTGCAACCAGTTCTTCAACGGAAACCATCTCAAGAAACTTGATGCGCGAGAGATCTGCGTTTAATCGATCGAAGCGAGACTTGAGCTGCATTGCGGATTCCTCACCCGAAACATACAAAACATCATGCTTCGTTGAAGCGATCTTTGCCGCCATGCCTGCAACGAGCGTGGACTTTCCGATTCCAGGCTCGCCCGAAAGCAATGTGAGCGACCCCGTTACGATCCCTCCACCAAGGACGCGATCAAGTTCATGTTCACCGATGGAGAGGCGTACATGTTCGTCTTGTGCTTTGATATCTTTAAGCGATGTTGTTTCTTTTGGTTTTGCTTTTGATCCGCTTGCGCGTGTGGCAGGGGAGGGGTGTTCCGTTTCTTCTTTGATCGTGCCCCAATGATCGCACGTCAAACATTTACCAGACCATTTCAGTGATTGTGCATCGCAGTGGGTACAATGGAACATACATTAAGGTTTTGGATTCAGTGCTAGTCACCAATTGGTCTGCTTATTTGAACAACGATATCTTGTGCACCAAATTTTGTTGTACTCATGTGAACAAAATGGCGTCCGTCAGCACTTTCGATATTCGCAACACGATTTGTTTTATCCTGCCACCCAAGAAACATTGCGGAGTGAGCTGCACCCACAGATGGATTCCAGTTCACGATCACGTAATAATCACCTGGCTGCAAGTCGTCTACCCAAGACGGTGACCAGTTTTTTCCACCTGTTGCAGTTTGAAGTAATTGCGTTAGTCGTTGGGCGGCTTCTTGTTTTGTTTTGTAACACGGTTCTTTCCATTTTCCATTACCAAATGGTGCTGCTGGGCAAAAGATTCCTTTCGTAGCATCAGCAATTGTTAATCCATCAATTGTTTTTAAGCTGAGTGCGTTGTGTAATATTTTTCTTCCGTTACCGTATCCAAGTGAATTACATTCTTTTGTGACATCCTTGTTTATTAGACAGCGCTCAGCTTCAGGAGATGATCCGGGTTTTGATGCAAGAGCATATATAGCATGAGTCGCTGCTCCACAGTTTGCATATTGAATTTTACATAGTGAAGCGGCCTCTACAGCCTGAAGCACTCGCTCGACTCTTGTGGATCCTGTCAGCAGACTTCTAATTTTTTCATGAAATTCAAGACGTCTAGGAAGATTGTGTGCGACATATTTGATCGGTTTTGTATTTTTTGGTGGATTGACGTACTCGTTATCATGTGTCAATTGGACTGGGCATTTACCGTCTTTAAAATACTTATAATCAAAAGGACCGGCTTCGTATTGATCTGGAGACAAAGTCTCTGGACTAAAATTATATTCCACCTCCTGCACGTTTTGTAGCTCAATCATTTTTTGTAAGACTAACTGTGGATTTGTTGTTTTTAAAACAAGAAAGACACAGAGCAAAAGAACGAGTCCCGTCACTCCGTTTTTTATACGATCTTTACCTTTTTCAACTTGTGCCGAACTTGCTGCACCGATAGTATATTGTAAACCGCCAACCATAATCATAACGATTGCAATGATCGTCGCCGTGCCAATAAGAAAAGCGTAAATTGCATTTAAATAGTCCGCAACAAAACTTGTTTTTATCGTTGTTGCTGTGATGATTGGATCAGAAAATTTTAGTCCCGGAATTTCTACGTTGAGTATTGGGGTAATGAGAGCTTTAGGGGCCGCCTTGGTTGGACTGGGTGCTGTGGATGTAGCTGTTTTGGTTGCAATAAACTTCTCGTGTGTTTGTCTACATTGTTGAAACACAATTTCTCCCTCAATATCTTCTGCAAATTTGGAAGAAGCAAAATTATCTGTAAGGTTTTTTTTGCATGCGGCGGTACAGGCAGCTTCCGTTTCGTCTTTTATGGAAAGAGGTGCTGCCTGACAATCGTTTTCGGTTGTTGTGCAAACACAGGTTCCGGCAAAGGCAACATGGATCGGCATGCATGTGCCGAGCATGAGAAAAAATGCGAAGAAGAGTTTCCAAAGAGATGTCATAGTGGGGTATTAGCAGTGTGCGGGAAACGGACAATTTGGATAACTGCATCGACAATAGGTGTCTGCTTTACTTTTTAGCTCAAAGTGCCAGATTTCTTCTGCGTATCTTACAAAGCCGGCTTGTGTCATGATTTGCGACAAGAGTTGCGCACCATCTTTGTATTTTTGGTTTTGTTGATTGGTGGTGTTAAAGGATGGATCTGTAAGAGCCGTACTTCCTTTTTTCAACATGATGTCGATTGCAATACCGCTTCCGTGATTGGATCCACCTGGATAGGCGATTGCTGTTCCGATGCCGGCGATCTTTTTTTCATCTCCAGTTGCAATGACATCGCAAACCATTTCAATTTGTCGCTTGAGTGGACGATAGGCTGAAATAAGATGAATGGTATAAGCGCTATCCATGGACTGTGCAATTTCTCCTGCTTTTTTTAACGCATCTTGCACTTCTTTTGTCACTTGTCCTTTTGGTCCGCTTCCACCTTCATTTACAAAACCGGGTGCATTTGGTGCTTTTGAAACAAGATTCGGATCGATTGTTTTTGGATTGCTTGATGGCCATGTGTTTTTATCCGTCGCACAAAGTGTTTTACATGCTTCGGGGTTGCCGCAAACACGTATAGAGCTTGCACTTATTCCACTTGAAGCCATTTGTTCGTCCGACACAACATCTCCTTTGTGTTCTGGAACTTCGACCGTTTGTACATTTTGAAGTTCAATCGTTTTCATGAGGGTGAGTTGTGGATTGGATGTATACAAAATAAGATAAACCCCAAGAAGCAGGACAAGCCCTGTGAGGGCGTTTGTGATGCGTGTTTTTCCTTTAGAAACATCCCCGCCACTTGCGGCCATCACATATTGCAATCCTCCAACCATCACCATGACGATTGCGATGGTGATGGAGGCGAAAATGAGGAATTTATAGACAGCCGATAGGTAATCAGCGAGGAAGGATGACTTTACAGATGTGGTCGTTGCGATGGCTTTTGAAAAGGAGAGACCTGGAATGGGAACGTTGAGGATTGGGGTCGTGGTGGCAGAAGGAGTTTTTGAAGCGGAGGTGTCTGAGCTTGAATCGGTTTTTGATGCAAGAAATGCATTATGTTTTTTTTGACAGGAGGATGCAAGAATTTCACCTTCCGTACCATCTGCAAATTCACTTGATGCGAAACTTTTTCCGACGTCTTTTACACAAACTTCTTTACAACTGTTTGTAGATTGTTGTGAGACAGAAAGAGAAACCGCGCGACAATCTGTGTCTTTTGTTGTGCACACGCATGTTCCGTCTGCAAACGCAAACGAGGATGGAAGTGAAAAACCCATCAAGACAAAAAAGAAGATGAGATGTTTTGTGAAACGAAAAATAGAAGCAAGATTATTTTTGTGCAGCAAGTTCGTCTGCAATCGCTTTTGTTAAATCATTCGCAGAAGGTACGCCCACAATGGATGTGCTGTTGATAAAAAGCGTTGGGGTTGCGAGGATTCCCAAATTCAGAGCCTCCTGAAGATTTTTTTGCACAATGGGTAATGTATCTTTTGAAGAAAGACATTTTGAGAACGTTGTTTCATTTAATCCAAGTTCTGTGCCAATTTGTGTAAATTGTGTTTCGGATAAGTATGTTTGTCGATCAAACAAGGCAGATGCATATTCCCAAAATTTTCCTTGGCGCGCGGCACAGTGTGCGGCAACGGATGCGCTTGTTGCGTTTGGGTGTGCGGAATCGTTTGGCATGTCTTTCCAAACAAAACGTACATCATTTGGAAACGTCATGAGAGCGACATCGATAATCGGGTTGAGTTGTTTACAGGCCGCACACTCAAAATCGGAATAGACAACAAGAGTGACTTTTGCCTTTGGAGCTCCGCGTATCGGATCAACAAACGTGACGCTTGGGGTTTTTAGTGTGGCAGAATTTGTGTTCGTTATTTTTGGTTTTGGAAGCGGAATGGGTTGTGTGCGAATGAAAAAAAACACAAAAACCATGACGGTTAAAAAGCCAATCACGAGATATGCAAGGAGACGATCGCGCATAGGAATGTTTGAGGTACAGATTACAGATAAGACATACAGATATACAGATGGGAAAAAAGCAGACGTGCTCTCCGCCTTCATTTGTATATCTGTATGCCGCCATTTGTAATCTGTACCTCAAATGTTTACTTCAACTTAATAAGCTTAAGCTGTCCGGAAAAGGCGTCTGTGTAATATAAGGAGGAACCGTCTGCGCTTACGGAAAGATTTGACATGGTTGTGTCTCTTTCTGGAATGGCGACAACTTCGTTGCGACCGTTTGTGAGATTGAGTTTATAAAGCGTGTCCGGACGGTTTTCATAAAGGGTTCTTTGTAATCCGGCATTGCTTGGAAGGTTTTGCGGTACGGCACAGTAGACAATTGTTTCTGAACTCCATGTACATTTATCAACCCATGTATTGATGCCAAGGCTGTGTCGATTTTCTCCCATACTTGCCGATGTTCCGTTCACAAGCCACAAGAGTGGCTTGCCTTGTGAATAATCGCCATAAACGGAATAGAGAATCGTTTTTCCGCTCGGGGACCAGGAAGGGGAAAAACCAAATCCCTCTACCACAAGTCCTTTGAAATTTTCTTGATTTTTTCCAACCGGATAAATCACCTTTGTATCAAATCCAGATGTGCTGTTGTTTCCGACAATGGATGACGTGTCGGCAAAGGCGATCACTTGATCGTTTGGAGACCAGCTGACATCTACCTTGTCCGCATTTTCTCCGAGGGCCTGAACGGAAGTGACGTTTGAACCGTTGTCGTTTGAAAGTACGAGCCAGCGATTGTTTGGATCGAGCGCAAGGCTTTTTGCGATCAAGTTATCTGATGACGGAGAAAATTCTACGTCTTCCCAGTGTTTTGGAAGCGTGACTTGTGATTGTGTTTGAAAATTGTAAACGATTTTTGAATCATCCGGAAAAACCATGACTGCTTTTTCTGCATCGCGATTCCATTCAACACTTTGAACGTTTGGAAATGTTTGATTTGAAAGTTTTACGATATTTCCATCTTTATCGATGGTATAAAAAAATCCATCATCTTCATTATAAAAATTGATTTTGTTTCCGTCTTTGCTCAGTGTTGTATTTTGAACCGGGGCTGATGTGAGCGTGATGGTTTTTGTGATTCCTCCATCAGCAATACTTGCAGCCTCTGGAAGCGTACCGTCATTTGTTGTACTTAATCCGTTTCCTGATCCAGGAGTTCCGTCAAGAGAAGGGGTAAGAGAACCTGTTGGGGTCTCTGTTGTTGAGACGGGTTCGCCGTTAGACGTTGTGCTTGGACTTTCCGTAAAAAAGACAATATACATGGCAAGACCAATCACAATGACGGACCCAATGAACCCAATGATGAGTAAGATGCGTTTTGGACGTTCTTGCATATGTGTAAGGGCGGGTCTTGTGCCCGTCCTGTTTCGTTATAAGGAAAAAACGTGAAGGATCAAAATAATTTGCTGATCCCGAAGCCAACAAGAAGCGCTGGAGAAGCCATGAGAAGAAGCATCAAAACTTGAACGGCAAACAGGATAACAACAATGGTAATGACAATGAGATCGGCCATGATGACCATTCCTTGGAGGATGATTCCATTTTTATCAATGGGCATTGGGATCGGATCCCAAGAGAGTCTGCCAATGACAGGATCTTTTCCTTTTTTGAGCCATGTTCCATACACCATTTCTACGTTGAGCCAACCTAGGCTGAGCAGGTGAATAAAAATGGTGACAACAAGACCAGCTCCTCCTGTTCCTAAATCAAGGGCCGTTGAAATAAAATTTGCTCCTGCATTTGCGGCTTTTGGAACCATTTTTTTGGCTGCTTGTTTGGCAGCATCTTGTGCGGCTCTTGTTGCATCGGCTTGTTGTGCGCGCGCATTGTCATTTTGTGGAAGATCCGCCGCATCTATGAGTGCGCCTTTAATGCGCACAAGCTGCATGAACGACTGAAAAGAAACTCGTCGTTGCTCTTCTTGTTCTTCTTCCTCTTGATCCTCGTCCTCATTTTCTTGCGCGCGTGCCGCCTGTGCGGGTTGTCTGAGTGGATTTTGTGCTTGTAATTGATTCGTTCGTAATGTGGATTGCCTTTGTAGGGGAGACTGCATGGGTGCTCTTGGGGTTTGCGATGATCCTGTGCGCATGATTTGATCGATGTTTGATTCACGATTCATGCCAGGAATACGATTTTGAGCGAAGACACTTTTACGTTCCGCAATACTGCGTGTCTCTTGCGAGGTTGTACTTCCTGCAGACTTAATCATTTGCCCACCAGCTTTGGCGACACCTTGTGTGAGTTTTGCGGCGCCCTGTCCCATTTTGACAGCGCCTTGTGCGACAGCTTGTAAGGCCATGTTTATTTTGATTTACGAATCGCGAGTTGTTTTTTCTCGATCGTAAGGGTGAATTTTTTGTTTTTTTCTTGTTTCAGCAGTCGTTCTGCGAGAATGGATTCCACGTGTGTCTGGATGAGTTGTCGGACAGAACGCGCGCCGGATTTTGGATCGAGTTTTTCAATCAAGTGGCGCGTGACAACATCCGGAATGGAAAGATGCACACCTTGTTCCATCATGCGGGTGGAGAATTCATCTAATTGTTTGCGACAGATTTCGGACAGCACTTCATTCGACAATGGATTGAAGACACAGGTGTGATCAATACGATTCAACAGTTCTGGGCGGAAACGTTCTTTGAGTTCTGTCTCGATGTCGCTCGACAAACGCTTCGAAGTCTCAACATCTCCTCCCGAAAAACCAATGCCGCCAGATTCGAATCGTTCAAGTCCGACGTTCGATGTGAGAATCACAATCGTGTTTCTAAAGTTTACCATTTTTCCGCTTGCGTCACATAGTTCTCCTTCTTCTAAAATTTGCAAAAGCAAATTTTGCACATCACGGTGTGCTTTTTCAATCTCATCAAATAAAACGACGGCGTACGGTTTTTGTCGAACGCGATCCGTCAGATTCGCTTGTTCTTTGTAGCCGATGTATCCCGCCGGCGCACCGATCAACTTTGACATGGTGAAGCCTTCCGAATATTCCGACATGTCGAGGCGGATGAGGTGTTTGGATGTGTGGAAGAATTGTTGAGCGATTCCGCGAGCAAGTTCTGTTTTTCCAACACCGGATGGGCCGAGGAATAAGAACGATGCAAGGGGACGCGCCGGATGCGCAACGCCCGTCTTTGCGCGCTTAAGCGCGTTTGCAACACGAGCAACAACCTCGGTTTGTCCAAGAACATGAGAAGCAAGTTTTGTTTCAATGTCCGCAAAGCTGGATTGATCTTTTGCGAGCAGATCATTGAGTGGAATGCGCAGCATGCGTGAGATTACGCGTGCGACATCTTCGTGATCAATCACGAGTCCGCTTGTTTCTTCTGTGGCGAAGGTGTGTGCTTTCAGTTCGCTCTGAAGGAGTTCTTCTGTTGCTTTGAGGTGCACTGCGTCCAAAAAACGTTCTTCAATCACCGCTTGTCGTTTGTCGTTCTTTAAAAGTTCGATTTGTTTTTCGATTGCTTTACGCTTTTCCTGTGGGCGCAGTTCCGTTGCGTGAATGCGTGCGGATGCGGCGGCTTCATCTAAAAGATCAATCGCTTTGTCTGGGAGTCGGCGATCTGTGAGATATCGAGTTGAGAGTTTTACTGCATGTTCAATGGCGGCAGGTGCGATGCGTACTCCGTGAAACGATTCGTAATGCGGCGCGATACCTTGAAGAATTTCGATGGCTGCTTCAACGGTTGGTTCTTCGACGGTGACAGTTTGAAAACGTCGTTCAAGTGCGCTGTCGGATTCAATATGTTTTTTATATTCCGCCTGCGTGGTTGCGCCAATACAATGAATGTCACCGCGTGCGAGGGCGGGTTTTAAAATGTTTGCGGCGTCCATGGATCCGGAGGCTGCACCTGCGCCGACGATGGTGTGTAATTCATCGATAAATAAAATAACATCATCGGATTTACTTGCTTCGTCGATGAGTTGTCGCAAGCGTCCTTCAAATTCACCGCGATACATGGTTCCGGCGACGAGGAGCGCGAGGTCAAGTGCGAATACACGTTTGTTTTGGAGAAGGGGAGGAACCGTTCCTTCAAAAATACTTTTTGCAAGACCTTCAACAACGGCAGTCTTTCCAACACCCGGTTCGCCGACTAACAATGGATTATTTTTTGTACGGCGACACAAGATTTCCATCACGCGTTCAATCTCGGCTTCGCGCCCAATCACCGGATCGATCTTCTTTTGCATTTCGGGAGACGTAAGCTCTCTGGAAAAATAGGAGAGTGCTTGGAATTTTTCTGGTGGTTTTTCTTCTGGTGTTGCGGTTGCGATTTCTTGAAGCAGTCCGAGTTCGTCGGGTTTCATGACTTCTGTCATTTCTGGAAACTTGGAAGTATTTTTAAGAACAAGAGAGAGCTGTTCACGCAAATATTTTAAATCGATGTTTTGATCTTTCAGAAACGTCAAAATAGACGGAAGTTCAATCTGCGCGAGTCCAGAGAGCAAGTGTTCTGTGCCAATGTAGCGGTGGCCGTAAATGTTTGCGGTGAGAACGGCTTTTTCAACTGCGCGTTTTGCGTCATCGGATAAATGAAGAATCATTCCGTCTGCGGTTGCAGGGAGTGTTTCTGTGACACGAATACTTCCGGCGATTTTTTTAAAATCCGCTTGTTGCATTCCTACCTTTTTTAAAATCTCTGCAGCGATACATCCTTTTTGCGTGCCAAGCGCCCAAAGCAAATGTTCCGGCAAAATGACCTGTTCATCTGTTTCAACCGCAAAACACAGCGCTCGCGTGAGCACTGTTTTCAAGTTCGAGGAAAATTTGTCGATAATGTCCATAAAGGTGGAAATATTGGTAGATACGGATTACAGATGAATACAGATAGGGATGACGTATCTGAAAAACGTTTTTCGGAACCGAATATCTCCATCTGTATTCATCTGTAATCCGTATCTACACACGTTTACAAACCAGCTTTCTTTAATCTCGCGATACGTTCTTCGATTGGTGGATGAGTGCTGAACATCTGTTCAAACTTTTTTGTGACGTGTGGGTCGAATGGATTTGCGAGGAAGAGGTGGGCTGTTGCGTGGTTTGCTTTTGACATGGGTTGGTCTTGTACGCTGATTTTTTCGAGTGCGCGAATGAGTCCATCTGGATAACGTGTGAGCAAACATCCGGATGCGTCTGCGAGATATTCGCGTTGGCGTGAAACCGCGAGTTTGATAAGTTGGGCAAAAATAGGGGAGAGAATCGCAAGCACGATTCCAACGATCAGGATGATTCCCGCACTACTGTTGTTGTCATTGTCTCGAGAGCCGCGGCCAAAGAAAAACGATCGTGTCATCATGTCAGATAAAAGCAAGACGACTCCGACAAGAACAACCACAATGGTCATGACGCGAATATCGTAATTTCCAATGTGTGAGAGTTCATGCGCAAGAACACCTTCCAATTCTTGTCGATCGAGCGCTTGAAGGAGTCCGGTTGTGACGGCGACCGACGCGTGTTTTGGATCTCGGCCTGTTGCAAAGGCGTTCATGGCAGAGTCTTGGATCACGTAAATTTTTGGGGTTGGGAGTCCGGCGGTAATCGCGAGATTCTCGACGAGTCGAAACAGTTCTGGGTTATCTTGTTTTTCGATCGGTTTTGCACCAGACGCGGCAAGCGCAACAGAATCACCTTGAAAATATCCAACAAGCGTCATGACGGTGGAAATAATCACGGCAAGAAAAATGCCAGAAAAGGCATCACCCATCCAAAGACCAAATGCATAGCCGAGCAAAATAATCACGACCGAGAAGAGTGAGATCAGAAACCAGGTTTTGTATTTGTTCGCAGAGATTTGGTCGTAGAGCATAGGGGGAAGTAGAAAGTAGAGAGTAGAAAGTAGAGAGGAGATAGAAACGTTTTTTAAAATAGCTGCACCAACTAAAACCTTTCTACTTTCTACTTTTCCCTTTCTACTTTTTTAAAACTTTACTTCTGGAACCACTTTTTCTGCTTCGTCCATGTCAAAAAATTCTTTTGCGGTAAAGGCAAATGTTCCGGCGATCATGTTGACCGGGAAGGATTGTAAACGTGTGTTATATTCACGAACGTTTCCGTTGTAAAAGCGACGTGAAGCTTGGATTTTGTCTTCCGCGTCGCGGAGTTCGTGTTGGAGTTGCAAAAAGTTTTGTGAGGCTTGAAGAGCTGGGTAGCTTTCTGAAACCGCAAACAAAGACTTGAGAGTGCTTGTCAGTACGCCTTCAGCTTGTGCATGTTCTGGAAGCGTGTGCGCGCCCATGGCCGCGGAGCGAGCTTTTGTCACGTTTTCAAAGACGCTTGATTCGTGTGAAGCGTATCCTTTTACGGCATTCACCAAGTTTGGAATCAGATCATAACGGCGCTTCATTTGAACTTCAATGTCAGACCACGCTTCGTCTACACGGTTTCTGAGCGTGATAAGACCGTTATATGATAAGATGAGCCAGAGTCCGACGAGGGCGAGAACAATGATAACGATCCAAAGGGTAGACATAGGGGAATGTTGGAAAGGTTTGAAATGTCGGAAAGGTCGGAAAGGAAACGTTGTAAAAACGTTTTGGATTACCTTTCAAACATTTCAGACCTTTCCGACCTTTCAGACTAAGTATTACGTTTAAATTCTACGAAATTTACAAGCTTTCGTCAAAAAATATGGAGATACCAAAACACATTTTTCGTGCCTATGATATTCGCGGACTTCTCGCTGAAGTGACGCCTGATATTGCTCGCGTAGTCGGGATGGCGCTTGTTTCAAAAACAGGGGCAAAAACCGTGATTGTCGGGCGCGATATGCGTGCAACGAGTCCAGAGCTTGAGCAAGCGGCGATCGAAGGAATTACGTCGATGGGCGCAAACGTCATCGCAATCGGACTTTGCAGTACATCGATGTTCAATTTTGCGGTTTCAAGCCAAGAACATATTGACGCTGGCATCATGATCACCGCCTCACACAACCCACCAGAATTTAATGGAATGAAAATGGCACTCGCAAGCGGATTGCCGATTTCTGGTCTTGAGATTCTTGAAGAGGTGGAGCGTTCCCCCTCTCCTTTCGAAGGAGAGGGCAGGGGAGAGGTGTCCCATCAAGATATTCTTGGTGCTTACATCGACAAATGTCTCGCTGTCGAGAACTTACCCGATCTCTCTGGAACAAAACTCGTTATCGACTACGGAAACGGCATGGGAGCAATGTCGGTTCGTGAACTTTGTAAGCGTCTGAAGATCGAAGTGGTCGAACTTTATCCAGAACCAGATGCACGTTTTCCAAACCATGAAGCGAATCCGGCAAAAGAAGAAACACTCGCGGATGTGAAAGCGGCTGTTGTTCGAGAAGGCGCAGATTTCGGAATCGCCCTCGATGGCGATGCAGATCGTGTAGGGTTTATCGACAATGAAGGAGTTTCGTTGCGCGGTGATCTTACGCTCGCGCTTCTCGCGAAAGAGACGCTCTCGAGAAAACCTGGATCAAAAGTTGTTGTCGCACCAAATCAAAGTTGGACCACGTTTGATTCGATCACAGAAAACGGTGGCGTTCCTCTTGAATGTCGTATTGGTCGCAAATTTGTCGTCGAGGCGGTGCAAAAACAAGGTGCGGTTCTTGGTGGGGAGGTTTCGAGCCATTTCTTCTTTGAAGAATTCCATGGGCTTGAAGCCGTCGATCATGCGATCGTTCGCATCTTGTCGATCTGGAAACAATCCGGACAATCATTCGCCGATCTCGTGCGTCCATATCGCGCATATACAAATAGTGGCGAGGTGAATATTGAAGTGCACAATAAAGAACAGGTTCTGAGCAAGCTCGAACAGTATGCGGGGACAGCATCGAAAGTGAATAAGCTCGATGGAATTCGCTGTGAATTTGATCGTGACTGGTGGTTTATTGTGCGACCATCGAATACGGAGCCATTACTTCGATTGATTGTGGAAGCAAAGACGCCGGAACTGATGGTACAGAAACGCGACGAATTGGTTGCTTTGATTCAGACGAACGGGTAATCTTTTATTGTTCTTGTTTATATTTGTCATCTTGAGCGACCGTTTTATGTCTAGTCGAAAGATCTCGCGTTTACGTGAGATCCCTCGGCTGCGCTAAGAGGCTGCTTCGCAGTGCGCTCCGCTCGGGATGACACAAAATTTATGTCCACAAATACCGATAAAGATGCAATCAATCACTTGCTTACGCGCGGGGTAGAAAATATCTACCCGTCTTTCGATTATCTTGAGGCGCGCTTGAATGAGGGGAAACAACTCACATTGTATCTTGGAATCGATCCAACCGGTCCAGATTTACATTTGGGTCACGCGATTCCACTTCGCAAAATGGCAGAATTCCAAAAACTTGGTCACAAGTTGATTTTGCTTATTGGGGATTTCACGGCGATGATTGGCGATCCAACAGATAAATCCGCAACGCGTGTGCAGCAAACGCGCGAGCAAGTTCTTGCGAATGCCGCGAAGTATAAAGAACAAGCGAGCAAAATCATTTCGTTTGAAGGCGAGAATGCGGCTGAACTCAAATACAACAGCGAATGGCTCGCGAAACTCGGATTCACAGATGTTGTTGAACTCGCGTCGAACTTTACGGTTCAACAAATGCTTGAACGTGATATGTTCGAAAAGCGTATTGCAGAAGGAAAGCCCGTTCATCTTCATGAGTTCCTCTATCCATTGATGCAAGCGTACGATTCGGTTGCGATGGATGTCGATGGTGAAATTGGTGGAAACGATCAAACATTCAACATGCTTGCGGGTCGCGATTTGATGAAATCGTTGAAAGGAAAAGAAAAATTCGTCATCACTTCGAAATTGCTTACGGATCCAACTGGAAAGAAAATGGGAAAGAGTGAAGGGAACATGATCACGCTCTCAGACACACCAGACGATGTGTTCGGCAAAGTCATGAGTTGGACCGATGGAATGATTATTCCTGGATTCGAGATTCTGACGGATCTTCCAAACGGAGAAATTAAAGAGATGAAAATCGCGATGGGAGACGGTGTGAATCCACGCGACTTCAAGGTGAAGCTCGCGGCAGAAGTAGTTGCGACGTTTTTCGACAGAGCAACGGGTGACGCAGCCGTTGATCGATTCAACAAATTATTCCAAGAACACGCCGTACCGGAAGATGTTCCAGAAGTAAAACTCGAAGGTGCGATGAGTATCGTTGACGCACTCGTTGCAACCAAGCTTGCGCAATCAAAAGGCGACGCGCGTCGATTAATCGACGGCGGGGGAGTAAAGGTGAACGAGGAAGTCGTGACCTCATATGATTTTGTTGTGGATCCTGCAATGAGTCCGTTGTTGCAAAAGGGAAAAAGACATTTTGCGCGTATTGTGTAATGTGGATGCGAATGTGTTATTTATTTTTCGAGCGAAGTCGAGAGACTGAATGCGTTCATGTTCGAATAGTCTCTCCATAAAGTCGAGAAATAAGTTAGAAAAGAACCCGTTACGGGTTCTTTTTCGTATAAGAATAATTATCCACAAGACGCTTGTTTCCTTTGTGTTGATAGAAGAAAATGTATCCAATATGAAAAAACAAACATCCATAAAGACCTGATTATTTATCAGGCAAAAGATGGGGCGTTGGAATTTAAAGCGGACAGTAAAAAAGAAACGATTTGGTTAACACAGCAACAAGTTGCGCAGCTTTTTGATGTTCAAAAGGCCGCAATTTCAAAGCATGTTAAGAACATCTTTGATACAAAAGAACTTTCTTATCAAGCAACTGTTTCCAAAATGGAAACAGTTCAAATTGAAGGAGAGAGAAAAATTAAACGTTCGGTTGAGTATTACAATCTTGATTTAGTTTTGTCTGTGGGTTATCGCGTAAATTCGATTAAAGCTACGCAATTCCGCCAATGGGCAACCAAAACGTTGCGTCAGCACATCACAAAGGGGTACACCATTAATCCAAAAGTCATTAAAAATCATTACGCCGAATTTCAGAAAGCGATTCAGAATATTAAACAGCTTTTGCCGGCAGAAACAAATATTGATCACGCAAGTGTATTAGAGTTGATCTCTGCGTTCGCGGACACATGGATTTCGCTTGAGGCGTATGACAAAGACACATTTGCCACAAAAGGAACAACAAAAAAATCCATCACCATTACCTCTGACATGCTTTCTCAAGCGCTCGCAGAATTAAGGCGCGTGCTTATGAAGAAAAAAGAAGCAACCGAGTTGTTTGGATCTGAACGCAAATCAGGAAGTGTTCAGGGAATTGTTGGAAACATCATGCAAACATTTGGCGGCAAGCAACTCTATCCAACCATTGAAGAGAAAGCCGCGAACCTTTTGTACTTCATGGTCAAAGATCATCCATTCTCTGACGGCAATAAGCGCAGTGGTGCGTATGCGTTTGTTTGGTTTTTAAATCAAGCCGGTGTTTTGAATCGCTCAACACTCACCCCACCAGCTCTTACGGCACTTACGCTTTTCATCGCGGAAAGTGATCCAAAACACAAAGATAAAATGATTGGTCTTGTTTTGCAGCTTCTGAAATAACCCTTGATGTTTTGATGAAAATAAGGCAAGCTTGCCTCAAATTCACCTAACGTCCATCTATGTCCACAAAATTGGAACAAATCGAATCCCTTTCGGAACAAAATTCCCTTGAAGCGATCCAAGCGCTTCTTGAGATCTTGCAAGATGAAACACTCACAGAAGAAGAGCTTGAAGCCGCAGAAGAAGCGTTTGAGACCGTCTCTTTTTTGCACGCGCTTCCACAAAATGAAGAAGAAGAGCGTGATGTCAAACTTTGTGCGCTCATTGCAAAGCGTCTCGACTATTTGCAAGACCTCGCGTTTGATTTTTACGAAGAGTCTGAAAATTTGGAACGTTGTAAATTAGAATCTGAAGTTGCGGCTCGTATGCTGGAGCTTGCAACAGAAGATCAAAAGCAAGATCGCGAAATTGGCGTAAGTGTTGCGCATGACATGCTCGTCATGGCAGAAGAATCCTGCTCAACGGTTGAAGCTGAACTTGAACGCACAAACGAATGGATCGAATGCGCACACGACATGCTTCTCACACAAAAGTACCGCGCGCTCCCTGAAGAATGTTTTGAAGTGTTGTTCCCATCGGATGATGAGGATGAAGATGAAGAAGAATTTGATTGCTGCGGCGAGGATGATTGTGGAAGTGAAGAGTGTGAAGGATGTGACGATTGTACTGGTGGATGTAACGGAGAAGGATGTGAAGGCGGATGTGAGGAAGATATTGTGGAGGATGAAGAAGAGATGGAGGAAGGATGCTGCGGCGGAGGATGCTGCAAGTAAATAAAAAGCCGAGCCTGTGAGGGCTTGGCTTTTTATATCCACACAAACCTTTCTTTTTTGAGGGCAATAGGGAAAGATTGGGATAACTATTTTTTTTACACACAACCCTATGGAAAAGAAAGAATTAAACAACGAAATTATTATCTATCAATCCAAGGATGGACTTACAAAAGTCGATGTTCAAATGGATGGCGATACGATATGGGTTTCTCAAGCACAACTTGCCGAATTGTTTGGTGTGACTTCACAAAACATCACTATTCACTTAAAAAATATCTTTTCCGATGGTGAATTAGATGAAAATCGAACTTGTAAAGAATCCTTACAGGTTCAAAAAGAAGGTGATCGTGAAGTGCAGCGAAAGATAAAAATGTATAATTTAGATGTAGTGATTTCGGTTGGTTATCGTATTAACTCTAATATTGCCACGAATTTCCGTATTTGGGCTACAACGCGTCTGCGTGAATATATCGTTAAGGGTTTTACAATGAATGATGATTTTCTCAAAGAGAGTGGTGGTGGCAAATATTGGCATGAATTGCTTGATCGCATTCGTGACATACGTAGTAGTGAGAAGGTTTTGTATCGTCAGGTGCTTGATCTGTATGCCACCAGTCTTGATTACAATCCAAAAGCATTGGAATCTATAACGTTCTTCAAAATCGTACAAAATAAATTGCACTACGCGGCCCATGGCAACACCGCTGCGGAGGTCATTGCCGCACGAGCAAATGCCGGCAAGCCATTTATGGGTTTGTTGAGTTTTTCGGATGGCGGAGTAAGTAAAAAAGATATTGCTATTGCAAAAAATTATCTTGATGAGAAAGAGTTAAAGATTTTAAATAATATTGTTTCCGCATTTTTTGATTTGGCGGAAGTGAAGGTATTGGAACGCCATCCCATGTACATGAAAGACTGGATAACCCAACTCGATAAGTTGATCAGCGCTTTTGACAAAAAAGTTCTTACAGAAACTGGCTCAATCAGTCATGAACAGGCAAATGAAAAAGCCGTGAGTGAATATCGCAAGTATCAAGCAAAGATATTGTCTCCGGTTGAGGAGGTGTATTTGGAGAGTTTGAAGGTGTTGGAAAAGGAGGTGGGGAAGAAGATGAAGGGGGATAGAGTGAAAGAAGGAAAATAGGGTTGATTTTGAACTGTGGGAGCCGAGCCTGTGAGGGCTTGGCTTTTTTGTTTCATGTTCAAATAAACGGGAAGGGAATAAAATAGACGTATATGAAAATCCCCTCCAAGCTCAAGCTCCCGATTTCAATCCTTGTCGCCGTCCTTGTGGGTGCACTCGGTTCGCTTTTTACGTCGTCGTCTGTCACAACGTGGTACGCAACCATCAATAAACCCGCGTTCAATCCGCCCTCCTGGCTCTTTGCTCCCGTCTGGACGATTCTTTACATCCTTATGGGAATTTCATTCTGGCTCATTTGGAAAAGTCGTTCTCCAGAAAAGCATCGCGCGATGGGATTATTCGTCATCCAGCTCATCTTAAACGGAATCTGGTCGCCCATCTTTTTCGGTGCGCAAGCGATCGGCGGAGCACTCGCCCTTATCGTGTTGCTCTGGGCAGCGATTGTTTTGACCATCCTCGTCTTCAAGAAAATCTCCAAACCAGCCGCCTGGCTTTTGGTGCCGTACATTGTGTGGGTGAGTTTCGCAACCGTGTTGAACTTTGCGATTTGGAGGTTGAATTAGGGGTTTGATATAAAAATTTCAATTTTAGATTGATGAGAGTTATGTATAGCGAAAATCCGTTTCATTCGATGAAACATCTGGATGGAAGTTTGGAAAAAAAAGATGTCGTGAGTCTGGATGCGTCTCTTGATTCTGCAAAAAAGATTGAGAGACTTGGTGGTGGTCAAACGGCGAGTGTTTGGAAGATGGAAACAGAGATTGATCATAAGCCATTTTATTTTGCACGAAAACA
>MGFD01000031.1:0-6519 GCA_001791715.1 Candidatus Uhrbacteria bacterium RIFOXYB2_FULL_45_11
CTTTGTTATCCTGCTCGCATATGTCTGTCCTCACCCGCCACGAAATCCTTTCCGCCATCGAAAAGCAAGAGATTTCCTTTAATCCCGAAATCGACACATTTCAACTCCAGCCGCACGCAATCGACCTTCGACTCGGTTACAAATTTCTGATTCCAAAAAACTGGGTTATCGACGAATCAGGCAGACGCGCAATCAACATCTCCATCGATGATATTGAGAAACATCGCGAGCAATTCGAAGAAGTCATTCTAAAACCCGGCCAATTCTTTGAACTGTTGCCAAACGAATTCGTGATCGGCACATCGCTTGAGTCGATTGAGATCAACGCACCAAACCTCATGGCGATTTTGTTTCCGCGAACGTCAACGAATCGAAGAGGCATCGATCTTTCTCTTTCCGGAATCATCGACAACGGTTATAAAGGCCATTTGATTTTCCCCATGAAAAACGAAGCCGGCAACCAAGTCATTCGTGTGTATCCGGGAGAGCGCGTGTGTCAGGTGATTTTCGAGGAGCTCGCTTCCCCACTCACGATCGCGGAAGCAAATCTTCATGGCGTGGGCGCAGCGAAATATACGAATAGTGATTCCGGCGCGTATCGATTAGATAAAGATGAAGAACGCGCGCATTTGGTGACGGGCACATTAGAAGAAATGAAAAAGAAATATACCATTTGATATGCATACATCTGAAAATCGTTATGTTCCTGATTCAATTACACAGCCAGAACGTAAAATGGTGCGCAAAAAACTTTTTCGTGGTGTGTGGACAGACACACTAAATGATAATGAAGCTCTTCCCGTTGGAGGTTCGCTGATAAATGATGAAGTAACTACACGACTTGAACTAGATTTTAAAACACTTGACATTGGTCTCGAACAATTGAATCCAGAAGAAATACGAGCAAAGTTCGAACTACGAAAAGAAGATCTTTTAAAATGGCTTGATGATGCGAAATCCGATGTTGATCCGTTTACGTTTTTTGTTTGTGTACAAATTCAACAATACGTCAATCGACTCCTTGAAATCGACGCGGCACATCCAACAAATCCAGCGGAACGCGAAGCGATTTATCGACAAAAAACAACTCCAAAACTTTCAGAATTAAAAGGACAATCGGCCTGCGCAGAACGCGCCGCTCTCGCGCAATATCTTTTTCAAAAGGCGGGTGTAAAATCGGCATACATGAGCGGAATCACAACACGCGATGCTTCACGCAAAATGGAATCCCCCATCGATCACAGTTTTCTTATTCTTGAAAACCCAACACACCCAGATCGATCATATGTGTACGATGTTGCGCGCCCGCGCGAAACACAAAGTGGACTTCCTCGCGTTCTTGAAACAGCCACCACATTCTCACCCAAACAGTTCGAAGGAAAAACAGATCTCCTCATTGAATCCAAAGAAGTTTTACACGGCGGAAAACTTTGGTATGGAATTGGTAAGCCAACGATGGGAACACGCGAAATGATTCCGTATCAAGAGAAATAAATTTATAGAACATCTATTTTAGCAAAAACTACATATAATCATACAAAAGTGTCCAAAATAAACTCGACAAAGATGAGGAACGCGCGCATTTGGTAACAGGGACACTTGAGGAGATGAAAGAGAAATATAAGTTGCCGTGATCAAATAGATACAATAAACTCAAATCAATAAAGTAACTTTCTTTTATGCCAGAATCTGGACCACGACCAGACATTGCCGGAGCAGAATCAGAACAAAATAAACAAACCGCAAAAGCGTGGTTGCTTGCCAATCATGACAAAATTCCACTAGACGTTATGAAAACGTTATTGGAAGGAATCGGTGTTACCCTCCTCACACCAATCGCAGAACAAAAATCAGAAGATCTTCCCACGGTTCCTTCTCCAGAAAAAAAAGATCTGTTAAACCCCCAGATTCAACGCTCCTTGGATTTTTTTGAGTCCATAAAAACACAAATCCTCTCTTCTGATCTTCCACCTGAAATGAAAACACGTTTCAACAATTCACCCATCGATGAAACATTGAAAAGAATGGAAAAACTCACGGAAGAAGAAATGAAGAATGGATATCTTTTATATGGCACAGTTGAACAGATGGTTCTAACACTTTTGAAATTCTTAGATGCACGTGGTGTACATCAATTTTTGATCCCGAACATTTGGGAGAAATTAAAAACATTTGTACAGAAGGAATTTAATACAGAGATCATTTATCCAGAACGCGGAACACCCTACAATAACAACACCTTTGACATGGCGGCAGCTGATTACGATTCTGATTTCGAAAAACGTCGTGATACCCCCATCCTGTCTGTTGAATTTCCTGGATACAGATATCCAAATTCACAAATAGTGAAGGCTCAAGTTATTGTACAACGAGGGTAATAGATAAAACGATCAAAAAAACTACTATAAGCTTGTTGAAGGACAGCTCACAAAACAAAAAATATTCACTTTCATTTTTTATGGGAGAACTTCATCACCTTTTCGACAAGAGCATGATCATGCGCAAGCCTGAATCAAAAAAAGAATCGGAACAAGAACGAGAAAAGAAAAAGGAAACAATCAAACTTCTCTCAGAATATTCCCTCAACATGGGATACATGATTGAACAATTAGACACATGGGCTCGTGCATATAATCAAGATGACGAATATTACGGATCACCAGACGATGACGAAGATCCTTTTGACGAAAGTCCCGTCGGAATCATAAATCAACAATACAATGATGCGCAGACAAATCGTCTGCAAGAAGACCTTGCAAATTACAGAGCTGAAGGATTTACACCAGAAATCGATCGTAAAGAAATGGAATTTCAAATAACAGAACTCGCTTCTCTCATCAAAAAAGTTGCCGAAATAAGCGACAAGGACTGGCAAACGTTTCTTGAAGCAAAACCAGAAAGTCTTCCGGTAGCAATTGATATCAACGAAGATCTGGCACACATTCCTCCTTCAAAAAATGTTACACCTCGTGAACGAACAAACATATTGAAACAACTCAGCGAAGGCTGGGCTCGATTTCAACCACTGCTCGCTGACATTGCCGGGCTTGGTTCTGCATATGAACAACTTGAACAAACAGATCTTGATGAATTATCCATAAGACGATCACAAGAACAAATTAAAAAAATATCTTCACGTTATACAGATGAAAGAAAAACCATGGCGATCGGAGATGAACTCCGTGACATAAAAAATGCATGGACAGATCTTCTGTTTCAACTGTGTCGTATTTCCCCCGACGAACGAGCAGAAATCGAAGATGAATTGTATAGCGAAGCAAATGGCAAAGGGGATTTTTTTGGCGAAGAGGAATCGTAATCAAAAAACATCTAGATTGTAGAAGTGTATTTGCATAGCGTGAGAATAGCGAAATATACGCACAGTGTTACAGACACATACACACCAGACACAATGACAAGGCGATAAAACGTCTATTGAATAAATTTACAGGCTACTTATTTTGAGATAAACTGTGTTTAATTATTCAAAATATGTCTAAAATCAATCTAAACAACATCGTCTGGAAAGAAGGGGCTCATTATGTCTCTCTGAATTTAAATTCAGGCGTTTCGAGTTTTGGCAAAACAAAAAAACAAGCACTGAGTGCATTACAAGAAGCGGTTGAACTGTATTTTGAAGACATGCCCATTTCAAAGATTAGTAAAGTCGGAAAACCGGATGTTGTCTCAAGTGTTTTGGTCTGTGCCTAAACCAATCAAGCTAAAAATTCTTTTAACGATTTTGCTTGCTCATGGTTTTTTGTTTGTTTCTCAAAATGGTTCTCATGCAAAATTTCGTAAATCCGGAAATCCCGTAAGAACCGTGATTATCAAAATGTCCGAAAAAGAAATTCCATACGGAACGTTTAAATCCATTGTCGCGATGTCCGGATTACACGAAGAAGTTTTTCGATAAAAAAAACGACCCAATGGGTCGTTTTGCGTTACATCTGCTTTCGCACGTTTTCTAGAAGGCATGTTTCGAGTTCGTCCGTCTCTACCTCATACACAGGATCTGTTGAT
The DNA here is from genome assembly GCA_001791715.1 of Candidatus Uhrbacteria bacterium RIFOXYB2_FULL_45_11. Classification (GTDB taxonomy): domain Bacteria; phylum Patescibacteriota; class Patescibacteriia; order UBA9934; family GWF2-40-263; genus XYB2-FULL-45-11. The sequence continues at coordinate 4,024 of MGFD01000031.1, forward strand.
TTCGGCGCGTATCGATTGGATAAAGAGGAGGAGCGCGCGCATTTGTTGGCGGGGATGCTTGAGAGATGAAATCTAAATATCATTTGATACAAATCTTGCGGAAAACTTTTGTATGACATTGGTGTTATAATAGTAGGAGTCAGTAAAATGATTCCGTTTCAAAAAAGTAATGTTAAGACGATCAGTTCTATGCTTTGGATTTTTATTGCATTTCTTGCGCCGGTTTTGCATGGATTTGCAAACATCTTAGATAATTACCTGACCAATCAACGTTTTAAAAACATCTGGACTCTCACGTTTTACAGCACACTTTTCAATGCCCTTTTTTTACCATTCATATTTTTCATTGAAGTTCCCGGAATTCCACCTGTGTCTGCTGTACCATTTCTCCTCTTGGTCGGCACGATTGATATTCTTTATCTTTTTCCGTATTACAAAGCACTGCAAAGTGATGACACATCTGTTGTTTCCGCTCTTTTCTCACTCGGAAAAATTCTCATTCCCCTATTTGCGTTTTTGTTTGTTGGAGAACAATTGCACCTAACGCAGTATTTGGGATTCTTCATTCTCATTCTCGCCAGCGCATCATTAACCTTGAATCATCGTGGCGTATTCCGGCTGAATGCTTCATTTTTTTACATGCTTTTATGTTCGATTCTTCTTGCGGTAGAGGCAGTTGCCTACAAACATCTTTTTGATCAAGTAGGTTGGAGCACTGGTTTTGTTTGGGCAACATGTGTTTCGACGATGGTCATTTTAGGATTTCTCTTTGTCACACACATTCGTCGGGACATCTTCAAACACACAAAAGATTTAAAACGTAATGCGCCGGTTTTTATCTTAGAAGAATTTCTCACGTTTGGGGGATCTGCCGCATCTACATACGCCATTTCGCTTGTTCCCGTAACATTAGAAAAAAGCATTGGAGCATTTCAACCATTGTTTGTTTTGCTGTATGCCCTTGTTTTGGGAAAATACTTTCCACACCTATTCAAAGAACAAATAGATCGCCGAAGTATTTTAAAAAAATCTCTCATTTTTCTCATCATGATTGCGGGAGTATTATTGGTTGTGTAACAGCACATCATGAAACGAACATCACCGAAACAAAACAGGTAAACTCCCTGAATTTACTTCTGGGAGTTTTTTGTTTTTTTATGCATCGAATACAAACCAATGGCAGAAAACAAATTCGTCATCCAGACCATGATTATGCATCGTCATGTGTTTATTTTGTCACGATTTGTGTTGATCTGGGACGTGTCATAACCACGAACCACGCGTGCGTATACATTTTTGTCATACCATTAAAAAAAACGACCCAATGGGTCGTTTTGCGTTACATCTGCTTGCGCACGTTTTCCAATCGGCGCGCCGCGAGTTCGGGTGAATCCGCTTCGAACGTGAAGATTGGATCTATCGATTCAGGGACATAAACACGATGCGTCGTGCCATCTTGTTCGAGTCGGAGATCATCGCGCGATCCTGTAAGCGTTTCCGCAAATACGCGATCGCGAGAAAATCGCTCGTGTGCGTCGTCAAGAACGTAAACGTCTCGCACGCCCGCGTCGATCATCGCTTTCCAGCACGGTTCGCAACACCACCAGTGGCCGAACATGTAGACATCGCATCCGGAAGGATTGATTCCCTGTTCAAGAGCGATCTGCATGAGCATTGTTTCCGCGTGGCCGATCGAATCGTGCAATGTGCACAAATCGTAACCGGTTCCGCTCGGACATTCAAGGACAACGCGCGGACAAATGTGTTTGATGCCGCTTCCGCGATTGAACCCGTTTCCAGCGCGCGCGAGAACTTGGTCATCTTGAACCAGCACGACACCAACAGGATACAGCGAATCACCCGCGCATTCGCGACGAGCACCTTCTGCGGCAATCATGTGAGGATCCGTCAAAGGAACAAATTTGAATCTACGGTTTGGCGGAAGGTATGGGTAATCGATCATACAACCTCGTAATGCAGGAGAACCGTTTGTTCCCCCAGCTGTTTGGATTCAACGAGTTTGAGCTCAACATCTTCAAAGGATTCTGCAAGCGAAATTCCTCCACCGAATAAAATTGGTTCAATGGTGAGAAACACGTCAGTCACGAGTTTCTCTTTGAGAAACATGGAGTACACACCCGATCCGCCTGTGATGGCGACGGAAGTGTAGCCGCGTGTTTCAAGATTTTGAAGAATCTGTTGCGGAGCACGATCTGTAAATTCTACGCCGTCGATCGGATCATACTTCTCTGGATCGCACGTCATCACAATCATCAACCGATCTTTGAGAGCTCGACCAATCGTGTCGAATGTTTTTCGCCCCATGATCATCACTTTGCACTCTTTTGTTTTTTCAACAAAAAACTTGGTATCCTCTTTTGAGGTCCATTCAAGGGAGGATTGATCAGGTGACGCAGCGATTTTTCCGTTGAGTGAAATAGCGGCGATGAGGAGGGTTTGCATAAAGGCTGGAGAGGCGAGAGAGGCTGGAAAGGC
>MGFD01000031.1:6527-7624 GCA_001791715.1 Candidatus Uhrbacteria bacterium RIFOXYB2_FULL_45_11
CCGAAGAAAGTCATAAAAACGTTTTAGGAATATTGTTTCCAAAAACCTCTCAAGCCTCTCCAGCCTCTCTCGCCTCTCCAGCATTCCCCTACACCGCAATCTCAAATTTAATACTCGGCGCTGGATTATAGTTCTCAACCACTGTGTCTGTATGTTTCCAATCAAAGATCGATGTGAAATTCTCTGTGCGAATCTGTGGCAAGCTCGAAGGCTCTCGCGAAAGTTGCTGGCGAAGTCCATCAATGTGATTTGTATAAACGTGGACATCTCCAAAAAATCCAACGAGTCTCCCCTCTTTTAATCCGGACTCTTTTGCGAGCAAATGCAAAAGCAATCCATGCGCCACGATATCAAACGGAAGACCGAGAGCAACATCGACCGAGCGCTGGCTCCACATTACATTTACACGTCCATTCAAAACCGTTACTTGAAATCCGTAATAACACGGCGGCAATGCCATCTGATGAAGCGCGGCCGGATTCCACGCGCTCACAATCATGCGACGATCATGCGGGTCGCGTTTTAGCGTCTCAACAAGTTTTGCGATCTGATCAACGCCTTGTCCCGAGTAATCTGTTGTGTGATCAACATAGTCTGCCCCAAAGTGTCGCCATTGAAATCCGTAGATGGGCCCGAGCTCACGTTCTTCACGCATGCGCGCCTTCGTTTCCGCGTCATGTCCATATGGCACAATATGCGGCGCACACCATTCATCCCAGATATGACTATTACGTTCTTGGAGCCAGGCTTTATCTGTTTTTCCATTTAAGAAAAATTCGAGCTCGATTGCCGGCAATCGTAACGGAACTTTTTTGGTTGTAAGCATGGGGAATCCATCTCGCATATCATGCTCAAACATTGCTCCCGCAATCGCAACGGTATCCGTCCCCGTACGGTTTGGTTTCATGATTCCTGTGTCGAGAATGCGATTTACGAGATCAAGATAGGCTTTCATAAGAAAAGGGGAAAGTAGAAAGTAGAGAGTAGAAAGGGTGGGGACAGGGGCATGGTAACGCAAAAATCATGTATTGGAAACGTGCCCAAATGTCTGATAGCATGTCTCATAATCCCTTTCTACTTTCTACTCCCGCCTATGG
>MGFD01000031.1:7711-7979 GCA_001791715.1 Candidatus Uhrbacteria bacterium RIFOXYB2_FULL_45_11
CGCACGCATCCGGATGCACTTTTACCGGAATATAAATCTCCCGGTGCGTGCGCCTTTGATCTTGCCCCCATTGAAGACGCAATCATAGAACCTGGCCAAATTGTTCGGTTAAAAACCGGACTCGTTATTTGTGTTCCCGTCGGCTACACCCTGCTTATTGCAGCGCGATCTTCCCTCCCAAAAAAATTCGGCCTGTGTGTTCCCCAAGGATTTGGAATCGTTGACCAAGATTTCTGCGGACCGGATGACGAACTCTTGTTACAACTTC
>MGFD01000031.1:7996-8439 GCA_001791715.1 Candidatus Uhrbacteria bacterium RIFOXYB2_FULL_45_11
CCCGTAAGCGTTAAAGCGGGAGATCGCCTTGCGCAAGGCATGTTTGTCCCGATCATAAAATGCGATTTTAACGAAGTCGAAAATCTCGCGAACCCAAGTCGTGGCGGTTTCGGATCTACCGGATAGTTTGCTATAATGCTTACATTATTCTTCGGCCTTTCTAGCCCTTATTGCCTCTATCGCCTCTCAAGCCTTTCCCTATGAAATCTCTCATTTCCGTCGGTGAACTTATTGATCAATCGTGGAACAAGTATCGCGCAAACATGCCATTCTTTCTGCAATTGTCCGGCTGGCTTGTTCTTGTTGCACTTCTTAACGCAATCGCGCTTTTGCTTTATCCAAACGCAGGAGCGATCGCCTATCACACCAAGTTCACCACCAGCGAAATTACGGGGGTTGTTTTATACGCTTTTTCAAATCTCCTTCTCTCTCCTTTGCTCGGC
>MGFD01000032.1:0-147 GCA_001791715.1 Candidatus Uhrbacteria bacterium RIFOXYB2_FULL_45_11
ATACTTGAGGTACAGATTACAGATAAAAAATACAGATATACAGATGGGAAAAAGCTTGTGAACGAGCATTTGTATATCTGTATGCAGTCATTTGTAATCTGTACCTCAAGCAATCTCTATGGCCGGACAAACAAAAGCCATCCGTCG
>MGFD01000032.1:233-2833 GCA_001791715.1 Candidatus Uhrbacteria bacterium RIFOXYB2_FULL_45_11
CTTGCTTGGAACACAGTGATCTCCATCGGTTCAAAGATCGATACGAGCATGCATCCGCTTTTGCGAGAGCAGAAAGAATTAAAGCGCGTGCTACTTCTCGTGATCTCGTCTGATCGTGGGCTTGCAGGAGGATTCAATACGAACATTTTGCGAAAGACCTTTGAGCAAATCAAACAGCTTGGAAGTGAAGTCGAAATTCAAACGGTGTGCGTAGGAAAGCGATCGATTGACGCCATGCGTCGTGCGAATCGTCCTGTACTTGCAAGCTTTGTCGACATGGCGAACAACCCAAAGTTTGAAGACGTGCTACCAATCGGACGTCTGCTCATCGATGAATTCACAAAAGGGAATTACGATAAAGTTCTCGTCGCCTACACGGACTTCGTCAGTGCGCTCACACAACGCCCCGTGATTCTTGAACTATTGCCTCTCGGTACACCCGAGCAAACAGCAGGATTAGGAAATGTTGGGCAAGAAGTAGAGAAGAAGGATACTAGACAAGCGGAATATATTTTCGAGCCATCTCCTCAAACCGTTCTTGATCGGATTCTTCCAAGACTTGTTGAGACCATCGTCTTCCAAGCAATCCTCGAGTCTGCCGCGTCTGAACATTCTGCTCGTATGATGGCCATGCGCAGCGCAACAGATGCAGCAAAAGACATGCTCGGAGATTTGACCTTCACCTATAACCAAGCGCGCCAAGCGGGAATCACGCAAGAAATTGCGGAAATCAGTTCTGGTGCGGCTGCATTGGAGAACGCATAGTAGAAAGTAGAGAGTAGAAAGCAGAAAGGGAATGAAGAAATTTTCTTTTTTCTCATCACCTTCGTTTGCCTTCTGTTTCTCAACCTTTCTACTTTCTACTTACTACTTTCTACTTTTTTATGAAAAATACAGGAAAAATTTCACAGGTCATCGGACCGGTCGTTGACGTACGCTTCGAGGAAGGACAGCTCCCCGAAATTCTCACAGCTCTCACGGTTAAACGCGAGGATGGTCTTTTGACACTCGAGGTTGCGCAACACACGGGACATAACGTTGTGCGCACAATCGCGATGACGTCGACAGACGGTCTTGAGCGCGGAATGGAAGTTGTGAATACAGGAAAGCCGATCGCTGTTCCGGTTGGACCTGAAACGCTTGGTCGTATGTTTAACGTCACAGGTGAGCCTGTCGACAACATGCCAGAGCCAAAGGTAAAGCGTCGTGATCCGATTCACCGCGCTGCGCCATCTTTTGACGAACAATCTACAAAGGACGAAATTTTTGAAACAGGAATTAAGGTGATCGACCTCATCTGTCCATTTTTGCGCGGAGGAAAAACAGGGTTGTTTGGCGGAGCTGGAGTAGGGAAAACCGTTCTCATCCAAGAGCTCATCCATAACATTGCAAAAGAACACGGAGGATACTCAGTCTTTGCAGGTGTTGGAGAACGAACACGTGAAGGAAACGACCTGTACATGGAAATGAAAGACTCTGGCGTTCTTGATAAAACCGCACTTGTTTTCGGACAAATGAACGAACCTCCAGGAGCTCGCGCACGCGTGGCACTTTCTGGACTCACGCTTGCGGAATATTTCCGTGATGACGAAGGTCGCGATGTTCTCTTATTTATCGACAACATTTTCCGCTTTACACAGGCCGGATCTGAGGTTTCCTCATTGCTCGGACGTATTCCATCTGCGGTGGGTTATCAGCCAAACCTCGCAACTGAAATGGGAGGACTCCAGGAGCGCATTACCTCAACAAAAAAAGGATCCATCACTTCTATCCAAGCCGTTTACGTTCCAGCCGATGACCTTACAGACCCAGCACCAGCAACAACCTTCGGTCACTTGGACTCAACCGTTGTGCTCGCTCGATCTTTGGCCGAGCTCGGAATTTATCCCGCTGTTGATCCACTCGACTCATCTTCAACCATTCTTGATCCAAACATTGTAGGTGATGAACATTATAAAGTTGCACGTGGCGTTCAGGTTGTGTTGCAGCGTTATAAAGACCTTCAAGATATCATTGCGATTCTCGGAATGGATGAATTGTCTGAGGATGACAAGCGTACGGTTGCTCGCGCGCGTAAAATTCAAAAATTCTTGTCACAACCATTTTCTGTTGCGGAAGTCTTTACAGGCTCACCCGGAAAATACGTGAAGCTTGAAGACACAGTGAGAAGCTTCAAAGGAATTCTTGAAGGACAATACGACGATATTCCCGAACAAGCGTTCTACATGAAGGGAAGTATCGATGAAGTTCTTGAGGCTGCAAAGAAGTAGTTTTGTAATCTGTGGCTTCAGCCACGGTCCCCCCCCACCTATGCCCATCAATCTCAAAATCGTTACTCCAGAACGCGTTGTCTATGAAGACATCGTTGATTCGGTTTCTGTTATGACAGAAACCGGTGAAGTCACGATTTTGCCAAACCACGTTCCGCTTGTGTCGAATTTGCGCGCGGGTGAAGTTCGATTGAAGAAGAATGGTGAGGAATCACACCTTGTTGCATCGACAGGATTTCTTGAAGTGCGCCCTGGGAATCAAGTGATTATTCTTGCGGATACCGCCGAGCGCGCAGAAGAGCTTGAACTTGAAAAAATCGAAGAAGCAAA
>MGFD01000032.1:2894-4400 GCA_001791715.1 Candidatus Uhrbacteria bacterium RIFOXYB2_FULL_45_11
GAAGCAAAAGAACGTGCGCGTAAATTCTTAACAGAAACGCGCCATAAAGATGACGTTGCCTTCGCGGATGCGGCTGTGCACCTCGAAAGGGAACTCGCTCGATACCGAGTGGCGATAAAACGCAGAAAAACACACAAAAATTAAAAGGAGTTGGATCCTTCGTTGTTCCTCCTCAGGATGACGTGACGAGTGAGTAAAATTGCTTAATTGTCACGTCAGTTATCCACCGCACAGCCGCGGTGGATTTTTTTATATCCTTGACGAAAAGGCGTGTTGGAGGTATCATCGTGTTCTCCAAGTGAGTATTTGGAGCCGTTCTTTGGACAAAATACAAGGAGTCTGCCCATGCCAAATCGTGCAGAAGATGTTCGACTGATTCACGTATTGCGTGAAGCAAAAGTCCTTGTCAACGTGGACGGACGCAAACTGAATGCACCGAATGGTGTTATTCCCATTGTTTGTCCGGACTGTGACCAAGCGGCCGATATTGATGGACACATTCACAAGTTGCTCGATGAGTCGGGTGGAAGGGTTCGCCTTCATTCGCTCAAGCAGCATGGTGGAGGCATGCTCATTTCTGAAGCGTGCCCGCTCGATCGTGAATTCTCAATTGACAGGTATCTGTTGAAACACATTGGTGTTGCTCGTTCCTTGAAGGACATCAATACCATCATTCTCTTTGTGCATGCGCCTTGCGGTGCGGCACAACTTGAGGGGTTGAGTGTTGTCGAGATCTTGTATCACGTTGTTGAAGCAAAAAAACGCGTGAAGGGGATGTGGCCGAACGATCTTATCAGCTGCTACATCCACGTAGATTACGCGAACGAAAAGAAGCGGACGTACTTTCTCAGCCGCAAAGCGTTTGAACAATGGTTTGCGGAGAATAATGGAGAACAATACGTGAAGCACATGAATCAAACAAACGGTTTTGATTCTGGTCTTGCGCCAGCAGCCGAATTGTTTATTCATCCGACTTCACCTTTTGCTCCTGTGACCTCGTAAGCACTTATGACCGGATTTACCTCCGGTTTTTTTATTTGTCTGTGAGTAAAAAACACCTTGACGCTCTTTGGGGTCAGGAGTAAATTACGGCACATCATTTAACTCTCTATGAGCTTTGCAAAATTACTCAATCGGCTCTTTCTTGGGCCTCGGGTGACCGAAAAACAAGAAGCATTTTTAAAAACAGATCAGGAATTTGAAGCGGTCGGCGCGGAATTAAAATCAATCGTAAACACATTATACGGAGGAAGATCACTTCGTATTCGTGCAGTGGACGGCGGATCTACCAATGCAGAAGAAATTGAACTGACAGCTCTCAACAATGCGTATTACGACATTGATCGTTTTGGTTTGAGCTTTGTTGCGTCTCCTCGCCATGCAGACATGGTGTGGGTCACAGGGTGTGTCACACGCAATCTTGAAACAGCTGTTCGCACAACCTATGAAGCCGCACCAGAGCCTTGCATTGTTGTCGCAATCGGTGACGGAGCATGTACGGGCGGA
>MGFD01000032.1:4408-35470 GCA_001791715.1 Candidatus Uhrbacteria bacterium RIFOXYB2_FULL_45_11
AGATTCGTATGCGGTTGTGGGTGCACTTGAGAATGTGATTCCGGTGCACATTAAAATTCCTGGAGATCCTCCAACGCCAACGCAAATTCTGCGCGGTATTTTGAATGCTCTCAAACAATCATCATCAAAATCGTAATATGAATCTTTCGTTGTTTATTTTGTTGTCACTTTTCGGCACAATTCTTTCTGCCCTTATTGCGTTTATCAGCGCAAAAGGACAAGGACATCGTGCCGTCATGATTCTTCTCGCGCTTTCAACGGGGGTGGGTGCTCTTTCGAGCGCTCTCTTTTTGTTGAGCGGTCAAACACAGTTGATTGTTTTGCAATCGGCGTGGCTCTTCGGCACTCCATTTGTGTTTACAACCCTTTCCGCACTTTTCTTTTTTCTTCTTAATACGGTTGCGTGTCTTGCATCCGTCTATGCAATCAAATACGTAGAGCAATACGCAGAAATTTACAATGTGCGCATCCTGGATGCGCTCATGGCTATTTTTGTGTTTGGCATGCAGGGTGTTCTTCTTTCGGGAACTCCATTTGGCTTCTTGTTTTTTTGGGAAGTCATGTCGCTCTCATCATTCTTTCTTGTCATGGCAGACAAAGAAGCGGCATCCGTTCGCTCAGCCCTTTTTTATCTCATCATGACGCATCTTGGAGCCGGTGCAATCCTTGCAGGATTCATGATTTTATCAGGTGAATCAAATTTTGAATCCTTTACACGTCTTGCGGTTCTTGCGCAAAATCTTCCACCCGCAACATTGTTTGGAGTATTTCTCTTGTTTCTTTTTGGGTTCGGTTCAAAAGCCGGACTCGTTCCGTTTCATGTTTGGCTTCCAGAAGCTCATCCTCAAGCCCCATCGCATATTTCAGCGCTGATGTCTGGTGTCATGTTAAAAATGGCTTTGTACGGTTTTTTGGTGATGGTGTTTGGTGTTTTACCCGCAGCAGGAACAACCGCATCACTCATTGTGATTGCACTTGGTCTTCTTTCCGCTCTTTACGGTGTTATTTACGCCGTTTTGGAACGTGATGTTAAACGTGTTCTTGCGTTTAGTAGTATCGAAAACATGGGAATTATTTTCACCATGGTCGGTGTTGCCATGTTTACACAAGCGCAAGGTTTGTCAGATTTTTCGCATGTTGCCATTGGAGCGGCACTTTTGTTTGCCGTCGCACACGCATTCTTTAAGTCTGGGTTGTTCTTGGGAGCGGGGGTAATGGTTCACGCGGCACATTCAAGAAGTCTTGAGGTAATGGGCGGAATCGCAAAACGCATGCCTGCTTTTTCTGGGGCCATGCTTGTTCTTGCACTTTCTGCCGCAGCACTTCCACCATTTTCTGCGTTTATGGCAGAGTGGGTCTTTATTCAGAACATTGTTTCAAATCTTGCAACCATGCAACCGCTCGTACAGGGTGTTCTTGTGTTGGTTCTTGCGATGATGGCGCTTGTTGGTGGACTCGCCTTATTTGCGATGGTGAAGTTTTTCGGTATTGGATTCCTTGCGGAACCAAGATCTGAACATGTAGCACATGCACACGCACCAGAACTCACCATCTCCCTTCCAATTTATTTGCTCGCGGCATGTTCTGTTGCGATTGGATTGTGTGCTCCTTGGATCTTAAAAACAATGCATTTTGCAGAGCTCACAAATACAGTTCAATGGCATACGGATTTTGCTCTCACAAATACCACACTCAATCCATTTGCGCTGTTTGCGCTCCTTCTTGTTGTGTTTGGTTTGGTGTTTATTGCGCGAAGAGCGTCATCAAATATACAAAATGAACGTTCATATCACACGTGGGATTGCGGACAACCTATTACGTCCGGAATGGAATATACCGCTACGGCCTTTTCTGCACCGATCCGATTTTTCTCGCACATGATTACGCGAACGAAAAAACAGGTGATTGCAACGCCCGTTCTAGCAACAAACAAATGGATTGCAAGCAGAACATTCTCACTTGGACTCAGACAAATTTGGTACGACGGTTTATATGTCCCGATTCAAAACACGTGTTTATGGATCTCTACACAAGTTCGTAAAATCCAAAATGGAGTTATTCAGTTCTACATCGCCCTTATTTTCATCGCTCTTGTTGTGACGCTTACCATTGCTTTATGAATGCCATCTTTCTAACGCTCGTACAATTTATTGCCATCCTTTCGGCTGCGCCGTTTGTGGTGGGGCTCGTTCGTTTGTTTAAGGCGCGTTTGCAGGGTAGACACGGTGCATCACCATTTTTGCCTTATTGGACGTACGCAACGCTTCTGAAAAAACAAATGGTTATCTCAAAAAGCACATCTTGGGTGTTTCGATTGGTTCCATTTGTTGTGCTTGCAGCGACCGTGTTTCTTGTGTGTGTTTTGCCACTCGTCGTTTTTGGTGGGGCATTTGCAAACCTCGGACACTTTATGATTATTTCCGGTGTGCTCGCACTCAGCGCTGCGTTTCTTGTCATGGGTGGACTTGAAAGTGCAAGTGCATTTGGTGGAATGGGTGCTTCTCGTGAAATGACTCTTGCCGCGCTTGTTGAACCTGCAATGATTGCCATGTTCGCTACATTCGCCGTTGTTACGGGATCATTTACCGTTGATGGCATGGTTGCAGGTGCAAATATTTTAACGTTGCCGGCGCTTATTCCAGCGATTGGAGCGCTTGTCATGATTGCCCTTGCAGAAAACGCACGTTATCCGGTTGATAATCCAGCAACACACTTGGAACTCACCATGGTGCACGAAGCTATGGTTTTGGAATACTCAGGGCCGTATCTTGCCATGCTTGAATATGCGTCCGCCCTCAAGCTCACGCTTTTTTCTTTGCTCATTGCAAACGCTTTGTTTCCAATGACCCTTGCAACAACAAGTTCTGTTGCAGCCATTGGACTCGCGCTCGTTTGGATGGTTGTTAAACTTATTGTTGTTTCGTTTTTGCTCGCTCTTCTTGAATCAACGATTGCAAAGATGCGTTTTTATCGCATGCAAGAGTATCTCACGATTGCATTCTTTTTTGCGATCGCAGGGCTTGTGTTTGCTCTCGTTCATATCTCTCTATGATGACTCTTTCTCTTTGGAATAATGTTTTTATCGGTGGAACGTTGTTGTTTGCCATTGTGATGATGGGAAAACCACGCCTTCCCGCCATGTTGCGTTATTTTGCGCTTTCTTCTCTTTGTCTTGCGGGATTGATTTTAACGTCATCGCTCATGCATGGGGAAGAACATCCATACGCTATTGTTGGTGCGAACGTCTTTTTTAAAGTGATTTTGGCGCCGATGATTTTGATGTATGCCGCAAAAAAAGTACATGCATCCATGGCGCTTAAATTTTATTTGCGCCCAACGGCAACGTATTTTTGTGCGCTTCTTGTGCTTCTTGTTTCCGTTTTCATCTCCATGAAAATGCCAGGGGTTCCTTATTTGTCCATTGCCCTTGTGCTTCTGGGTCTTCTCTTTATGATCGTTCGTAAAGATTTGTATTCTCAGGTCATTGGGTTTATGACCATGGAAAATGGAATTGCCGCGTACGGTGTGCTTATGATTGGTGGTTTGCCATTTATGATTGAAACCGGAATCTTGTTTGTTGTGATTACCGGAGCGATTCTCATGGCAATTCTTAGTCGCCATGTCCAAGAACTGTATGCAACAGGGGATACAGAATCCTTAACCGAGCTCACCGAATAATATGTCTATTTTCTTTACCATTTTTCTTCTTGCCGCCGCGAGTGCGTATCTTGCTCGTACCGAAAAGCAAATCCGCATGAGTGCACTTTTCTTTGCCCTTCTTGGCGGAGGAATTTTTCTCTATTTTGCTGTTTCCTATATTTTTGGAACAACGTTTCAGGCATTTTCCGGATGGCTTCGTGCGGACAGTTACTACACATGGTTTATGGTTGGGCTTGTGGCCTTTACCTACATCACAGCGATTATTGCGAGCGTACGCTATATCGGAGAAGAATCACATGAAAAACTTTTGACTCTTGATAAGATTCGATTGTATTTTTTCTGCGTTCCGTTGTTTATTTTATCCATGTTGATCGCTATTTTTGCCGATCATCTTGGTGTGCTTTGGATTGGACTTGAAGGAACCACTCTTGCAACAACGCTGCTCGTTGCCTTGTACAGAAAGGACGCTTCCATTGAAGCGGCCTGGAAATTTATTATTCTCTGTTCCGTTGGAATTGGAATCAGCATGATTGGGCTTCTCATGCTTGTGCGCATGGGAATGGATGCCGGGCTCGATGTCTATGATGCGTTCTCTTTTTCATCTTTGCGTGAGCACGCAGGAGTGTTTCCGATTGAAACATTAAAATTGGCATTCGTCTTCATTTTAATCGGTATCGGAACAAAAGTTGGATTTGCCCCCATGCACACATGGCTTCCAGACGCGCACAGTAAAACACCTTCACCGGTGAGTGCGTTACTCTCTGGAGTATTGTTGAACGTAGCCTTTTTCATTCTGATTCGATTTAAGGTGCTCACAGATCTTGCAATGGGAAGTTCTGCATGGACAGATCGTCTCATGATGATTTTTGGTCTACTCTCCATTGTGCTTGCGGCATTTTTCCTTTTGCAACAACGCAATTATAAACGCATGCTTGCGTACTCCAGTGTTGAGCATATGGGACTGATGGGATTTGCGTCTGGTCTTGGGTATGTTGGAATGCTCGCACTTACGATTCACACGCTTTTTCACACCCTCACAAAGTCTGCGCTCTTCTTTATTTCTGGTGAAATTTTGCTTTCTCAAAAAACAACCAAAATCAGTGGAGTGAAGAATCTCATGAAAAAAACCCCTATCACTGCAACATTATTTTTGCTCGGAATTCTTGCAATCATTGCGGTTCCACCATCAGGTCTTTTCACAAGTGAATTCATGATTGTTGGCGCTGGATTGCAAAAAGCCCCATGGATGACGATCGTTTTGTTGATCGCTCTTTCTATGATCGCTCTTAGTATGCTGAAAAGCGCGGCGGCAATGTTGTATGCTCATGATGACGTTGTGTCGACAGAAATTACACACAAGGAACGATTCACTCTGACACATGCCGTTGTGATTTTTCAATTGTTTTTGATCGTCGCTCTTGGTTTTCTGGTTACAACTCCTCTGGTTATCAACGTCTTCCATTTGATTTCAAAATCGATCTAATATGAACGCACAAGAAATTCTTCAAAACGGTAAATTGTCCGGCACAACAAAAGGATCCATCGTGACCGTTGAACACGTTGCTCCGGAAGCGTTTACGCTTTTGTGCAATCGATTGGTGTCGGAGTTCCAGCTTCCGCTTTCGTTGTTGTATGCAACAGATGATCGCAAAGAGGGTAAGGGATTTGGCGTTCACGTGCTTTTTTCGATCGATGCATCACACGAATGGCTTCTCGTTGAAACGGCGCTTCCTGAAGCAAACCCCGTATACGAATCGCTCACAAAAACCATCATGGCGGCTCATTGGTATGAACGTTATGCAATGGACATGTTTGGGATTGTTGCAGAAGGACACCCAGATGCTCGCCGTTTGGTGCACCATGAGAACGTCCCTGCAAATACACACCCACTTCGTAAAGACTTTGCGTGGAACACAAAAATGGCGCATGCAAACGAGCCGTATCCAATGCATCACATTGAGGGCGAAGGGATCTTTGAGATTCCTGTTGGCCCTATTCACGCCGGAATCATTGAGCCTGGTCATTTCCGTTTTAACGTGGCAGGGGAACGCATTATTACCCTTGAAGGAAAGTTGTTTTTTACACATAAAGGTGTAGAAAAACTCCTTGAAGGAAAAACCATAGAACAAGCGCTTCCGTTTATTGAGCGTGTTTCAGGTGACATGTCAGCATCACACGCTCTTGCGTATGCACTCGCCCTTGAGAACGCAACACAAACAAGCGTACCGGCTCGTGCGCAGGAATTACGTGTTCTTGTGACAGAACTTGAGCGCATCACCATGCACATTCATGACATGGGAAACATGGCAGGAATGGGTACAGGATTTACCGTAATGGCCGCTCACGGATTCCGCATCAAAGAAAAGCTCATGAGATTGTCTGAATGTGTTTTTGGAAATCGTTTTTGGCGTGGATTTATTGTTCCGGGTGGAGTTGCAAAATCACTTACAAAAGAACAATTGCTTGATATCGAAAAAACAACAAAAGAAGTTGTGGATGAAATGCAGGATTTGTTTGAACTTGGTCGTCACTCAGACGGTCTGCGTGAACGTCTTGAGACAACAGGGCTTCTTTCAAAAGAAGTGGCTCTTGCGTACGGCGCTCTTGGGCTTCCGGCACGTGCGTCAGGTGTGGATCGTGATGTCCGACGTGATCATCCCTATGCAGCGTACAACACATTGAAACCAACGGTGATCGTGTTTGAAAAAGGGGATGTCTTCACACGTTGGAAATTGCGCGCACGTGAAATGAATGAATCCATGAAACTTGTTGAAACCGTATGTGCAGCAAAAAATGATGGCGCTGTACGTGCAGAGGTTCACGTAAAAGATGCGGTAGGGATTGGAGCAGTTGAATCATGGCGTGGAGAATCCCTTTGTGTGGTGTATCTCAAAAATGGCGTGATTGACCGCTGTGTTGTCCGTGACCCATCCTTCTGTAACTGGGCGTTGTTCGGAGAAATTGGTCCAGGAAACATTGTTCCGGACTTTCCACTTTGTAACAAATCATTGAATTTAAGCTATTCCGGAACCGATCTTTAAAGATCGGTTTTTGGTTTGTTGCACCGTATCCCTATTGACTTTTTGGATATCTTCGCCTATTCTTCCCTCCATCGTCATGTTTTCCTCGGCGATCACAGGAGCTACGATGGTTCTTTCTCAACATGATCAGGATTTGATTCGCAACCTGTACGCAAAAAATGTCTTGCAAGAGGCAAGACTCGATTACAATCTCAGGCGCGTGCTCCTTGTCACGGATCACACAAATTCGAACCCGCCCATTTCTCCCGAAACGCTACCTGCATGCGTCATCAAGATCACTTTGGGTGGGTGTGCTTTGCACAATGTGACGTCTGATGCTGACCAAGAAGAACGCCGCACACGCGCATTGCGCAAAGTTCGAGCGAATCTTCAGGAAGTGATGATTGACCATATTGTTCTTGTAACTTCAGTCCCATCTGAACCAAACAGATCGTTTGTTGATGCGATTGATCAGCTACGTTCCGCCGAAGAAGTGATTCGCGAGGCGTTTGGCAGAAGCCGTCAGATCCACAGTTTCATCTGCGTTCGATTTCCGGACGGTCGGGCATACACCTTGTACCTCAACTCGCCTGAATTTCGGGCATGGTACAACGAATACGAACAGACGGTTCTTGGTCGGCAAGACGACTAGACAGAGAACAATGACGAGCCATACCCTTAACACTCACTTGTGAGTGTTTTTTTGCACAAAAAAATCCACCCGAAGCGTTTGCGACGAGTGGTTAGGTATTGTCTGTGGGTGTTCCAAGGAACTGAATCCGCAAACGTACGAAGTGAGATTTTGGATGTCCAAGTTGAATCATGTCACCATGTTGCAATGTGTGATACTCATGAAGCTGAAGGAGTCGTTTGTGAATTTCACCGCTGCGTCGAATCCATGTGCCTGAATTTTTGGAATAGGTGCGCAGCATGGGTTTCCCGTCTTTCCATTCAATCGCGGCGTGTAGTCGTGAGACACAGCCTTGTTGATTGGTGGGCATCACAGACGACAGATCGATTTCTGGAAGAATCGGAATTTCGTCTGGTGGCTCATCATAACGACCAATGCGTATAGGCGGACCGCCTCTCAGGCGCTGCCACGCAATCACGAAACCCTGAGCAAGCGCGTCCTTTACACGAAGACGCTCATTGCCGAGGCAGAGAACGCTCAGACCGTTTGTGCATCGTAAGAGATCTGCTGGTTCTGAAAGCTGTATTGCGCTCATGATTTTTTTCCACGCTTCAGAATTTCATCAACTTCAAGCTGCGTAAGGACAACGGAAGCGACCGAGCTCGCAAACGATCCCATGCTGCGCGCGGTTGATTCCTCATCTTCGCCCGCGTGAGCAAGAAGATTCATCGTTTGCGCAAGATCCGGACGCCCCATGCGTTCGTAGATTTGAGCACCATCTTCGTATCTTTTTTCTTTGAGTGCTTTTGTGGCCTCAACCATGAGCTTGTATTTTGTCACCTCAGGGTGATCCTCTTGTGTTGAGGGTTCAAGTGTAGAGAATGCCGAAATCGGAATGATGTGCTTGAAAGGTGGCTCACCTGGTTTGTTGCCAGAGATTTCCACATTGAACAGAGATGCTTCTTGAAAATCCGTTACAGGAACGGAAATGCGAAACAAAAACTTCTGTCCACGCAAATGATCTACAAATCCACAGGCATTCTGGAACCCTTTTCCGTGCCTCAGGACGTAGCAATCCGCATCGTTCTGTTCAGGGTTGTGTGGATTGCGTTCAAGCAATTGATGTTCTTGCGGAATGAAACGATAGACGTCCCAAAACGTTGCAAGGGCATGGAAGACCGAAATCTTCACGTGTTCCAAACAGAATCCATGACGAAACGCAAGTTCACTTGTGAGGTGCGCATCGAGTGCCTCGACGGACAAGACATGGTACATCAGAGATCCGTTGCCCGCTCGGATAGCGAGTTGGTCCAGCAGATTCTTGTTGTAGTCAGGTCCCGTGCCGTAGATAATGAGCGGAATCTTTTTTTCGCGCAGCTTATCGGTAAACTGAACCATGAATGGGTGATCTTCATGCGGGCTTGAACTCTGACCATCGGTTAGCAACACAAGTGACGGCGATCCGTGATCACCGAGCCCATTCTCAAACGCCATATTGAGCGCGTCTTTGAAGTGCGTGCAACCTCGAGGATAAAGTTCTTTGTTCAGTTGATCAACGACGCTCTCGAGTTTTGTGTGTTCAATCGTGGTCCAAGGCAAAACCTCAAAAGCTTTATCGCTGAATCCAATCACGCGAATGCGATCTTTTGGAGCCATCTTGTGCACAACAGACATGAGTCCATCACGGACCGCTTTGATCTTTGTGATGTTTGAGGAACGACTCGCTTGATGAGACATAGACCCTGAGCAATCTACGACCACACACATATCAAGCGGATGAGAGTCTTGATTAGGGATAATTGGAGTGATTTCAAGCACGACATCAGCTTCTACCATTCCATTTACAACAGGGATGGGATTTTGGCCGAACGTGACCGAAATATTCAGTTCTGGTTTATCAAGAACAAGTGGATTTTCCATGGTCATGCCTCCTCTGGTTGGCCACGCTTTCTTAGCATGCTAAAGCAATTTCGTCAACGGTTTTCCGTTGGTTTTTTCGACACATGGTTCGTTAAAGTTTGTGCTACAATATCGCCAATATGAACCTTCTTGAAGATTTAAACCCAGAACAAATTTCCGCCGTAACTCACAAAACAGGCCCCCTTATGATTGTGGCCGGGGCAGGAACAGGGAAGACTACGGTAGTCACAAAACGAATCGCCTGGCTTATTGAACAAGGGCTCGCTAAGCCTGAGGAGATTTTGTCGCTCACGTTTACAGACAAAGCTGCGGGGGAAATGGAAGAACGTGTGGATATGCTCTTGCCATACGGATACGTTGATCTTCAGATTTCCACCTTCCATGCATTCTGTGAGAGGCTTCTCAGAGAATACGGCGCAGAAATCGGACTCGCACGGGACTTTAAACTTTCAACAGAACTCGACACGTGGCTTTTGATGCGACAACATTTCGACAAATTTGTTCTCGACTATTACCGTCCACTCGGAAATCCAACAAAGTATCTCAAGGGATTTCTCTCACATTTCTCACGATTGAAAGATCAAGCGATTGATCCGGCTGCGTATCTGAAGTTCGTTGAAGAACACGTCTTCGATACGGACTCCGAACCGAACTCCTCTCTTTTTGAGGGAGAGGGACGGGGAGAGGGTCTTTCTGAAAAGGAGCGTCTAAACGAACTTGCGAATGCGTACAAAACGTATCAATCTATTCTTCAAGAACATGACGCACTCGATTTTGGCGATCTTATTTTGTATGCGTTAAACTTGCTCAAAACACGTCCGCGCATTCTTAAGCTTGTCCGCGACAAGTTTCGTTTCGTTCTTGTCGATGAATTTCAAGATACAAACCACGCGCAGTACGAGCTTGTAAAGCTGATTGCGGCGCCGTCGAATAATCTTACGATCGTTGGAGATGACGACCAGTCGATTTATCATTTTCGTGGGGCGTCTCTTGAAAACATCCTCCGTTTTGAGACAGATTATCCTGATACAACCCGCGTTGTCCTTACAAAGAATTATCGTTCCGCTCAGTCCATTCTTGATCATGCGCATACGTTCATTCAGATGAATAATCCGTATCGTCTCGAAGCGAAGAGTGGTTTAACAAAGCGGCTTCTTGCCCATTCCGAGAAACAAGGAACCATTGAACACATT
The DNA here is from genome assembly GCA_001791715.1 of Candidatus Uhrbacteria bacterium RIFOXYB2_FULL_45_11. Lineage (GTDB taxonomy): Bacteria > Patescibacteriota > Patescibacteriia > UBA9934 > GWF2-40-263 > XYB2-FULL-45-11. The sequence goes on from MGFD01000032.1 coordinate 14,833, forward strand.
CATTGTTCAACACTTGAGAATGAAGTTTTGTCCGTTGTAAAAAAAATGTCGGAGTTGAAAGACTTGGATCCAGAATTATTCTGGAATGATTTTGCGATTCTCGTCCGGTCGAACAGTGCAGGGGATGACTTTGCAGAAGCATTCGAACGACACGGAATTCCGTTTCAATTTTTGGCGCTTTCGGGTCTCTATACGAAACCGGTTATTCTCGATTTGCTCGCATTCATGCAAGTCATTGATCGACCGTTTGAGAGTCCGAGTTTTTATCGCGTGCTTACGTCCCCGATGTATGCAATTGATGCGCGTTCGATCGCGGAACTGAACTTACTCGCCCAAATGAAAGGGAAGTCCCTTTTTGAAGCGTGTGAAATGGCGGGCTCGATTGGCAAGCTCTCACCAGAGGTTCTTGAAAAGTTACGAACAATTTTGTTTCAGTTAAATGAACTTCGAACAGCCTTGAAAGGGAAACCTGCAACAGAATGCTTTAAACAACTCGTTCGAAAACTTGGCTACATTGAATATCTCAACGCACAGCCAGAGAATGAAAAGATGGAATCGTTTCGCTATTTGAATCAGTTTCTTGAGCGGGTGAAATCCTTTGAGACTCGCAACGATCAAAAAACATTACATGCGTTTCTTGAAGAATTTGCCCATGAGCGCGACGCAGGCGAGGAAGGTTCGCTTTCTGTTGATTTCGAGACGGGCCCGGATCTTGTTCGTATCATGACAGTTCATGCGTCCAAAGGTCTTGAGTTCAAACATGTCTTCATCGTGAATCTTGTTGATCGTCGGTTTCCCGCACAAGCCCGAGGGGAAACGATCCCAATCCCAGAAGGGCTCTTTGAAGGCACAAACGACCATGACGATGCGCATCTGCATGAGGAGCGTCGGTTGTTTTATGTTGCGATGACGCGGGCAAAAGAAGGTCTGTACTTCACGTCTGCAGATGATTACGGCGGAGCAAGAGCACGTAAGTTATCGCGATTTCTGCACGAACTTGGGTATGAGAAACCGGACGGAAAAGATCGTTCGCTTGTACACTTGTTCGACGAGGATCGTGGGGAACAGGAAGAACACATTTCAAAAACGGAAATTTCTATTCCCGTGCCAAAACAGTTCTCATTCACGCAACTCGCCGCATTTAAAACGTGCCCGTATCAATACAAATTCGCCCATGTTTTGAAAGTGCCCGTGTTTGGTCGCTGGACGTTTTCCTTTGGAAAAACCATGCACAACACGCTTCAAAATTTCTTTACGTTGTGGCTTGAACGGACAGGGAAAAAACAAGTATCATTGTTTGATGTGCTTTCGACTACATCCGATCCATTGCCTGTTTCTGAAAAAGATCTTCTCAATCTTTACGAACAAGCATGGATCGATGACTGGTATGAAGATGACGCGCAACGAGAAGAATATCGCGCAAAAGGAAAAGAATCTTTGCTCGCGTATTATCGATCGTTTGCGGAACATAGACCGAGTCCGTTGTTTCTTGAGCAAGGCTTCACACTGAAGTTTGGCGATGTTGTGCTGAAAGGTCGCATTGATCGCATGGATTCTTTTGAAGATGGAGTGGAAATCATCGATTACAAAACAGGTTCCCCAAAAACAGAAAAGACGCTGAAACCCGAGGATCGCGAACAGTTGTATTTGTATCAAATGGCGGCGATTGATGTTCTTGGGCTCAAACCAAAAAAACTGACCTATCATTATCTTGAGGACAACACAGATGTTTCATTTATCGGAACAGACGATCAGCTTGCAGAACTCAGACAAAATATCATTGATCGCGTACAGATGATTCGCAAAAGTGCATTTGAAGCAACGCCAGGTTTCCACTGTCGCTTCTGTGACTTTGCAGACATTTGTGAATTCAGACAGTAGCAAGTAAAATGAACGTGTATGGGAATGTCTTCAATGAAACAATTGGTACGCCGACAGATCCAGCGGAAACAATTTGGAACAGCAATCACTTCTTCTCAGATTGTCGGATGGGGAAATGAATTTTTGCGTGATGTTCTGCCGTTTGATAAAGATGCAGATGCACGGGTGATTTCTTATAAAGACGGTTTCCTAAAAATTGTAACCAAAAGCGGTTCAACCACACAGTATCTCAAAGAATTTGAAGAAGAACTTCGGAATCGGATGATGGAAAAATTCCAAGATACCAAATTAGAAAAAGTTATTTTTCAAATCAATCGTGCTTTGCTTGAAGAACTTCTATGAGTCTACGCCTGTACCTTATTATTATGAGTCTTGTAAGCGTCTGTGCTTGGATTGCATGGTTTATTGTGGTCCACACAACAGATCCAACAAAGTCTGGTTTCCTAGGCTTCTTCCTGTTTTTTATCACACTCGGTATTTCACTTCTTTCAAGTGTTACATTGTTTGGAACACTTATGCGCGTCTGGCTAAAAAAAGATCAAGTCGTATACAGACACGTTGTTCGGTCATTAAGACAAGGTCTTATTCTTACAGCCCTGTTTTTAATCGCCCTTATTCTGTCTGGTATTGGACTTCTTGTTTGGTGGGTTCTCATGCTTCTTGTCCTTATTGCCACGGTTTTAGAGCTTATTTTTATCGGATCAACAGAACTCTCTTGAATACCAAAATTATCACCGATTTTCCTTGATAGTTCTGTCGTTCTTTTGTAAAATAGATGCACAACGTGTCATCTTTTTTTGTTTGTCTTATGCTTGATAAATTTTTTGGAAAATTCTCTAAAGATCTTGGAATCGATCTTGGAACATCACACACCCTCGTGTATTCAAAAGAAGGTGGAATCATCATTAATGAGCCATCGATTGTTGCGGTAAACATCAGAACCGATCAAATTTTGGCCGTGGGAAAAGATGCAAAAGACATGCTTGGTAAAACCCCGCCACACATCGCTATCACAAAACCATTGCAGAAAGGTGTTATTTCAGATTTTGAAGTAACAGAAAAAATGTTGAAATATTTTATCGATAAAGCCTACACAGATTCATTTACGTTTGCTCCTCGTCCACGCATCGTTATTGGCGTGCCACTTGAAACAACAGAAGTAGAACGTAAGGCTGTTGAAGACGCAGCGCTTTCTGCGGGTGCAAGAAAGGTTTATCTTGTTGAAAATCCAATGCTTGCTGCACTCGGAGCGCGCTTACCGCTTTCAGAATCCATTGGAATGATGGTTGTTGATTTAGGAGCCGGTACAACAGAAATTGCTGTCATGTCCCTTGCGGGAATCGTTACGTGGAAATCATTAGAAATCGCAGGAGACGAATTGAATAAAAATATTATTCAATATGCACGTGACATGTTTAATTTGCTGTTGGGTGAACGCGTCGCAGAAAAAGTAAAAATGCGTGTAGGTTCTGCGATTCCACAAGAAACCCCACTTGAAATTGAAATGCGCGGTCGTGATCTGATTACGGGTCTTCCAAGAGAGATTATCGTAAATGACACCCAAATCAGAGAAGCAATGGACCGATCGATCAGAACAATCATTGAACAAATAAAAGCGACCCTTGAAAAAACACCTCCGGAACTTGTGGCAGATATTTATGAACGCGGGATCGTCCTCACAGGTGGTGGGGCTCTTTTGCGTGGATTGGACGTTCTTATCAGCAGACATGCAGAAATCCCCGTGCGAGTTGCAGAAGATCCCGTAACCTCTGTTGTAAGAGGTGCCGGACTTCTTCTTGAAAATGAAGAACTTTTGAAAGACATTTCATTGCCATCCGCAACAGAAGGAAACATCATTTAAGTATGCCCACCTTCAGAACATGGTTGAATGTGCGTCGTCGTTTTATCACACCATTTTTGATTGTGGTGCTGTTTGTATTCTTTTTTTTCGCAAGAACATTTTTCTTTCAAACACTTCATTTTTTTCAAAGACCGCTCGTGGCATCTGGTACGTGGATTTCACATCAATATCAATCCGCATTTGGCTCACGCTCCGTCAATCCAGAAGAATTTGCACGACTGTTATCTGAACGAAATCAATATGCCGTTGAACGAACAGAAATGGAAGCGATAAAATCGGAAAATGAAGTTTTAAAAAAGGAACTCGGATTTTTGCAACAACGAAAAATGAAAGGTGTTCCAGCATCAATCCTGAGTCGGACCGTTTCAAATCAAACATCCACGTTTATCGTGGATGCAGGAGAAAAAGATGGAGTTATTGTCGGCGCTGCCGTGATAGTAGAAGATGGCATGTTTGTTGGAAAAGTAGCGCGTGTAGATCAAGAACAATCCATCATTACCGCCTCAACAGATTTTCAATTAGCAACAGGAGTATCGCTTTTGAATAAAACACGCACCATCGGAATTGCACAAGGTGCGGCAGGGAATTTGATCGAATTAAAATTCATTCCAGCAGATGAACAGATTTTTCCAAATGATCTTGTGATTACATCAGGACTTGAAGATCGCATCCCTTCAGGGTTGATTGTGGGGGTCGTAAATACCGTAAGACCAGAACCAGAAGCACCGTTTCAAAAAGCGATTGTGGAGCCACTCGCGGACGTACGCCGATATCATCATGTTGTGATTCTTGTCCCTGCCTTATGATGAAAATTCTTCCTCATTTGTTTGCGGCGATTATTTTATCGATCATTGAAACCAGTTTTTTTGGATCTTTATACGGAATATTTCGATTCACGCCGTTCGTGCTTGTGATTAGTGTTTATCTAGTACAGCATCATGCCATGAAACCCGCCGCATTCTGGATGATTATGCATGGCATCCTTTTAGATATTACCGGATCTACCGTGATCCCGTTTGTAACGCTTGCATTTGCCGGAACGGCCTGGATTGCACTTGTGAGTGCGGAGCGTTTATTTTCAAACCGATCGTTTTACGGAGTTGCTGCATGTACAAGTTTAAGCTTTCTCACGTTTGAATTCATTTCTGCAATATTATTGAGTTTTTCTGCTTTTTTTCAGAAACAAGAATTGTATTGGGGAACGTTTTTTGATGATGCAGGTGGTCGTTTTTTTACGCTTCTTCTTTTTTTATTTTTCTTATTTTCATTCGCCAAACAAATTCGCTCGCTTTTGATCAAACTCTTGCTGCTTCCGCCATCACGTCAAACATACTGACATGTTTTCATTTTTCAAACGTAAATCAAATTCTTCTGTCTTCGTGATTCAAAATCATGATGAGTTTGGATTCAGAAGAAACAAATCATCGGATGCATTTGATGTAACGGATGGATATATTTCAGAAGATCTTCAGTCACACGAACGTTCTATTCGATCCACACTTTCATCCAAACGGTTTTATATTGGATTTAGCGTTTTTTTTCTGGTGCTTTTTTGTTTCTTTGCACGTTCGGCTTATTTGCAGGTGATTCAGGGATCACGTTTTCATGCCCTTGCAGACGCAAATCGTTATCGCGTAACACGCGTTGTATCTCCGCGAGGTAGGATTTTAGATCGCAACGGAATTGTCCTTGCCACAAACGTCCCTTCTTTTATTTTAACCATGACCATTGCTGATTTACCAAAAAATGCCGAAGAACGTGAAAAAGTTCTCCAAAGAATTTGTAAACAAATTGGAATTCAGCGAGCGGACATTGATTTGTTGCTTACGCAATACGCCAAGCAACCTCAAGAAAACGTCCCGGTTCTTAGAAATATTCCGTACGAGTCGGCCATGCGTCTCACCATTGAAATTGCGCAATATCCAGGATTTCAACTCGTTGCAACGGTTCAACGTTCGTACCCCTCAACCGCCGCTTCTTTGTCACACGTGCTTGGATACATGGGAAAAATAACCCCGGATGAATCGGTTAAACTTGCACCTTCAGGATACAGACCAATCGATCAAATCGGAAAATCAGGAATCGAGCGTACGGCAGAAACACAACTCCGTGGAACGCCAGGAAAACTTGTCACAGAAGTAAATGCCTCCGGGCATGAATTATCTGTTATTTCCAAAACAGATCCTGTTTCTGGTACGGATGTTCGTCTTGGCATTGATCTTGAGTTGCAAAAATTTATTGAAATTCAATTGCAGGCGATTCTTCAAAAAGTACATGCCACGCGCGCTTCCGTTGTGGCAATCGATCCAAATACGGGAACCGTGCGTGCTCTTGTCAGCTTGCCCGCATTTGATAACAATCTTTTTACAAACCAAATCAGCAGTGAGACGTATCAGCAACTTACGCAAGATGTAGATCAACCTCTGTTTTTCCGAGCGATTGCGGGGGAATATCCGTCTGGTTCCATTTTTAAGCCGGTTGTTGCGTATGCAGCGCTCGCAGAACATGTTATTGGCGAACACACATCGTTTCTTTCTATTGGGGGATTGCGTGTAGGTGAGTGGTATTTTCCAGATTGGAAGGCAGGTGGTCATGGTATTACCGATGTTCGCAAAGCAATCGCCGAATCCGTGAATACATTTTTTTACATTATCGGCGGTGGATTTCAAGAAACGATTGGGCTCGGCGTAGATCGCATCACAAATTATGCGGAACGATTTGGATTTGGAAAGGGAACCGGAATCGATCTTCCGTATGAAGCGGATGGGTTTTTGCCTTCAAAAGAATGGAAAGAAAAAGCAAAAGGAGAACGCTGGTATGTTGGTGACACATATCACTTGGCCATTGGACAGGGGGATTTTTTGACGACGCCAATTCAAATGGCTGCTGCAACAACGATTCTTGCCAATGGGGGATATGCCATTCGTCCTCACGTGATTGAGTCAACAGACGAACAAGAAAAAGTGCGCATACAAAATTTAGATGAAACAGCTTTGCGCATTGTGCAAGAAGGCATGAGACAATCCGTTTTAAACGGAAGCAGTAGACGTTTGATGAGTCTTGTGTATCCTGTTGCCGGAAAAACAGGAACTGCCCAATCCGGAATCGATAAACCAACGCACTCATGGTTTGTTGGATACGGCCCCTACACACAACCAACCATTACTCTCACGATTCTTGTTGAAGAAGGAGGAGAAAGTACAGACGCTGCTGTTCCTCTTGCCGAGCAAATTTTTGCATGGTGGTTTGCGCATGGAAATAAATAATCGGCTTATGCGTTGGGTCGTGACCCAACCCTACAGTTCTGAATGTATATCAGTTATACTATTCCCGTATGAAACGATTTTTTCTCTTTTTGTGTTTATTTTTTTTGTTTGCTCCGATTGTCCGTGCGGAAAGTTTGGCAATAGAAAAATCAACCACGCAAATACGTGCAGAAATTACAGAAATCACATCTGTGAGTCCTGTGAGCGCATCCATGAATGCGTATGAATTTCGCGCAAAATCTGAAACGGGCGAATTATTTGATGTCAGAACCCAAGACTCAATTCCTGATGGAATTCCTATCAAATTAACGGTCGGGAAAAAAGTTTTTTTACAAAAAATTGATTCAGATCCACCTCAAGTTTATTTTGAGGATGTGATAAGAACACAAGCCCTCTGGTGGATTGTGATCGTTTTTGTTTTATTGTCGCTTGTGGTTGGGTTAAAACGAGGGTTTTGGTCTCTGGTTGGGCTTGGTGTCACATTTTTCGTATTATTTTCCTTTGTTTTTCCAAGGATCATGCAAGGGCAAGACGCTTTAACGATCACCATTATTGGCTCTGTCGTTATTTTGGCCGTGAACATGCATATTGCACATGGGTTTCGTAAAGAATCCTTTTTAGCCTTTATTTCCACCGTCATAGGATTGTTCTGTATTTGGTTTTTCGCAAATCTATTCACACACTGGACAGATATCACAGGTATCGGATCTGAGGATGTCATGCTTCTTGTTGGGGATATCCCGATTGAAATTTTGACGATTCGTTTATTTTTAGCGGGTGTCATTTTGGGGGCGGTTGGTGTTTTAGATGATGTTGCGATTTCACAAACAGAAATTATTCATGAACTTGTAAAAACAGATCCTCGTTTAACGCGCAAACAATTATTTTTTTCTGCCATGCGTATTGGAAGACACCACATCGCCTCCACAATCAATACGCTCGTGCTCGTGTATGCTGGTGCGTCCATGCCTGTACTTATCTTGTTTTTATATCATTCTGGAGATGTTGGTTCGTTTCTAAATTCTGAAATCATTACAGAAGAATTTGTACGTACGTTTGCAGGGACAGCTGCACTTATTTTAACTGTTCCCATCGCCACGCTTATTGCGGCATACGGATTTACTCCCATAAAGCTTGACACTCCTCACGATCACACGTAGGATATGTTTATTACTCGCGGAGATTATTCCGCGGGTTTCATTTTTATGCCAACATATCTTTCAAAACAAGGTCTTGAAGACCTCAAGGCAGAACACACAAAACGGTTAACACAAATTCGTAAAGAGATCGCGGAAAAAATAAGCGCTGCAAAAGAACTCGGAGATCTCTCGGAGAATTTTGAATATCATGAAGCAAAGGAACAACAAGGACTCAACGAGTCCCGCATTATTCAATTGGCTGACATGATTCGTGATGCAGTCATCGTAGAGGAGTCCACAGGCGGAACCACCCTTGGACTTGGAACCACATTTGAAGTCGAGGTAAACGGCGGTAAAAAAACGTATTCGCTTGTTGGTTCAAATGAATCCGATCCAATGGCCGGAAAAATTAGTAACGAATCGCCAATCGGTCTTGCATTCATGGGGCATGAAGTTGGAGATGTTATTGAAATTCAAACGCCAAACGGACCCATGACGTATAAAATTATCTCTATCAAATAATCGGGAAACTGTTGAAAACGTCCTTTGACGAATGAACCCATTCAAGATAAAATACGGCCACATTCGGCTGTATTTTTGATTTTACTCTTTCTATTTTTCCCCCTATGACACAAGAAGAGATTGTCCGACGTGAGCGTTTGGAAACCATGAAAACACATGGTCTTGATCCGTATCCATCCGGTTCAAATCGAACACACATGCTCCAAGAAGTCATGGATGGTTTTGTATCATTTTTAGCGGATCAAACATCTGTTGTTTGTGATGGTCGCGTTCGTTTAATCCGCAAGCATGGGGGATTAACGTTTGTCCAATTGCAAGACGCCTCACGCACCATGCAGCTCGCGTTGCACAAAGATCAAATCGGAGAAGAAACATATGATCAATTTCATCAATTTGTTGATGTTGGCGATTTTCTTGAAATAACAGGTGTTGTTTTTAACACAAAAAAAGGCGAGCCAACTATCGATGTTAAGGCGTTCCGTGTCATGAGTAAATCTCTTTTGCCTTTGCCAGAAAAATTTCACGGTCTTACAGATGTTGAGGCACGTTACCGTGAACGTGAATTAGATTTGATCATGAATACAGACGTCCGCAACCGTTTCATTGCACGCTCAAAGCTCGTTTCATCCATGAGACACTTTCTTGATACAAACGGATTCATGGAGGTTGAAACCCCTATGTTGCAACCAATTCCAGGGGGAGCAAGTGCAAAACCATTTATTACGCATCACAATGCACTAGATGCAGATTTATACTTGCGTATTGCGCCAGAACTTTACTTAAAGCGTCTTGTTGTTGGTGGATTTGAAAAAATTTATGAAATCGGACGCTGTTTCCGCAATGAGGGAATCGATTACGCGCACAATCCCGAATTTACCATGCTTGAACTGTATTGGGCGTTTGCAGAAAAAGAATCATTTATTGGTCTGCTTGAAAATCTCTTAATGACGGTCATTCATGAAGCGATTGATCCTTTGGCGGACGAATTAAAAAATGCAGAGATTCAATTTGTCGCTCCGTTTCCCCGGCTGACATTTCGACAAGCAATTTTGAATGCCTGTGGAATCGATATTGATCTTGTGGGTGATCCTGATTCGCTTGTGGCTCTTTGTAAAGAAAAAAGTATTTTCATTGATTTTACCGGCTGTATTGGAATGGGTGAATATTACGACGCACTCTGGAAAAACACGGCCCGACCAAACGTTCTTCAACCAACATGGATTTTTGATTATCCAACCTCTCTCAAGCCTCTTGCAAAAGCAAAAGAAGAAGATCCAACAAAAAGTGCTTGTGTTCAACTCGTGATTCAAGGAGCTGAAGTGATTAATGCCTACTATAACGAATTGAATGATCCCGTTGATCAGCGCAATCGTTTTGAAGAACAGCAAACATTGCGTGAAAAAGGAAGCGAAGAAGCGCAATGGATGGACGAAGCCTTTTTAGGTGCACTTGAGCACGGCATGCCGCCTACAAGCGGAGTCGGAATTGGAATTGATCGTCTTGTGGCATTTTTAACAAATGCACCGAACTTAAAAGAAGTCATTTTATTTCCTACGTTAAAGCAAAAAAAGGTTGATGCACCAGACGTATGACGCGACGCGTTCTCATATTTGGGACATTTGATGGTTTTGATGCAGGGCATCAATTTGTCATTGCGGAAGCTGCCAAAAAGGGGAGTGATCTTGTCGTTGCCGTTGCACGAGATACACATGTGCAAACACTCAAAAAGAAAAATCCAAAAAATACCCAAGAAGTACGAGCAAAACGCGTGTCCGAGGATCCACATGTTTCTCAGGTGGTTTTGAGCGATGAAACGCTTGGTACGTATCAAATACTTGATGAAATAAATCCGGACGTCATTGCACTTGGTTTCGATCAAGATGCCTTGAAAACAGACATCACACAATGGATGCACATGCATAATCGAAGTATTCCGATTGAAACACTCTCTTATTTTCCTGAATGATGTGTATGCACCGAACATGGGTTGAAATTAAAGAGCTCGCACTTTCTTCAAACATACAAACACTCCGATCCCTCATAGGAAACGGAGCTGTTTTTTGTGCTGTCGTAAAAGCAAATGCATATGGTCACGGACTAAAAGAAGTGGCACGCATTGCGCGTCGTAATGGGGTAGATGCGTTTGCGGTTGATTGCATTGAAGATGCTCTTATTTTACGAGATCTTTTTCCAACCTCACTTATCATCGTTTTGGGCTATACCATGTCTGAACGCTTCCATGAAGCAATTCGAGAACAAATCGATCTGACGCTTTATGATCTTGAAGGATTACGAGAAGCAGAAGCGGCAGCCTCAAAATCAGCATTACCTGCACGCGTACATCTGAAGATTGAAACAGGAACATCACGACAAGGTGTTTCCATGGATGATTTACCAGATCTGTTAAATCTTTTTCGTGAATCAAAATATCTTCAACTCATTGGTGTTTCCACACACTTTGCAAACATTGAGGACACAACAAACACGGAATACGCCACACTTCAATATCATCGTTTTACAGAAGCCCTAGAACTCGTTCGGACGTTTGAGCTTGAACCGGAGTATATTCATTGTGCGTGTTCTGCCGCCATTCTTTTGTATCCGCAAACGTACGGCACGCTTGTGCGCGCAGGGATCGCTATGTACGGCATTTGGTCTTCTGCAATGGTTGAAGAAACCATGCACAAACAATCCATTTCATGCGAACTTCAACCTGTGTTGTCTTGGAAAACGCGTATCGCACAAGTAAAATCGATTCCAGGAGGAACACCGATTGGATACGGTCTGACGGAAATTGTTCAAAAACGCAGTCGTATTGCTGTGCTACCTGTTGGATATTGGGATGGATACGACAGGCGTCTATCATCGCGTGGAGAGGTTTTAATCGCGGGATATCGTTGTAAAGTCATGGGGCGTGTTAATATGAATATGATCATGGTAGATGTTTCAAGTGTGCCAAATGTGCAAAAAAACCAAGAAGTTATTTTAATCGGAAAAGATGCACGCAACATGATTACCGCAGATGCAATGGCGCAAAAAATTTCTACAATACCTTACGAAGTTCTCGCACGCATTAATGCGTCAATACCACGAATTGTGGTTTGATTATGCAAAAAAGAAATCATTTTCATCGTCTTCAACAAAAACGGTATTCACGCGGAACGTATCGCAACCCGTATTTTCAGGCACCAAAACCACAGAACTCAAAGTATCTTTTCCTGTTCTGTGGATCTCTTTTCCTTTGCATGGCGTTTTCCATCTATATTTTCGCGTACCCGGCTTTTGCCATACGCTCCGTAGAGGTTCGTGGCCTTCATCCATCCTCAAACATGCAAATGGAAGAGGAAATTCGTCAGTATCTCAGTCAGTCACATGTATTCTTTTTTCATAACACAAATCGTTTTCTCTTTTCAAAAAAGAAGCTCCAAGATTTTCTTGGACAGACGTTCGCGTTTGATCAGCTAACAATATCCCTTAAAAAACAAACACTCTCGCTTACAGTCAAAGAAAGAACCTCGGACATTGTTTGGAAAACAGATAAAGAACTTTACCTTGCGGATTTAAAAGGAATTATCACAAAAAAAATCGACGCATTGGATGAAAAAACACCATTGCCAATCATGATCGATCGAAATGGCAAGTCTATTGCGATCGGGGAACAGATCTTGTCTGAAACACAAATAAAAAATATTCTCTCATTTCACCAACTGTTATTTGCGCAAGGAATTTCTTTCACAGAGACACAAATTGACCTTCAGGTAGGGAAGTGGATCGGGGTTTTAACCACACAAGGATATACAATCCTTTTTGATCCGGATGGTGACCTAAACGCACAATCCGATCGACTCAGTGTGTTGCTTAAAGATACGCTAAAAGATCTTTCAAAACTTCAGTACATTGATTTACGATTCGGGGATCACGTGTATTATAAATGATCTTTTCTCTATGTGTCGTAAAATAATGTAGAGCATACAGCCGTGTACAGGGGAGCAGCACTGAGACATGTTCAAGACATAAAAACAACACACAATAAGATCCGTGGTGTGGATGATATATTGTGTGGATTACGGCAGCTCCTTGAGCGTATTAAAATGATTTCATCATAAAGAATGATTTCTGATACGCATGAACGAGTACGTCTGAGCCGAAATTCATCCCGGAATTACCATTATACCTAAGACCAGGAGATTTAAAGGAATTACCGCTTTTTACGCTTAATTGAGCGATATTACAAGGTATACTGATACCCCCTGGTTTTTAAAGCCCATCCTGTTGTGTCGTATAAGATATATTGTGCGACACTAAATAAAACAAACAAAGAGCCCCGAATGAAGGGGCTTTGTTTTTGTTATATGCTGCTTGGTGATGTGGCAAAATACCCACCTACATAGCTCACGATAAGCAAAACGACTCCTAGACCGAAAATAAGATAACCAATGTTGATAATCCCTTTTAAGCTTTCGTCGTCGTTTTTAGAGATCTCACGCACCATGATAACGGCAAACAATAAAAATGCTGCAAGTGGAGCAATCGTTAAAATCCAGCCGGCAATTTTTAAAAGTGTAACAAGTTGTATGTTCATACGTATTATTCAAGATATAACATTGGATCCGTTGGTATCCCCTCTTTGCGCACTTCAAAATGCAAGTGAGGGCCTGTTGAAAGTCCGGTTGATCCAACAAGGCCAATTTGTCCGCCACGTGGAATAAATTGATCAGAAACGACGTCTATGCGTGAAAGATGGGCATACAGCGTTGCGATTCCATCTGAGTGAATAACCATGACGTAATTTCCATATTGCGCTCCCCTACGGGTCCACGCAACAAAACCTGAGGCTGCCGCACGTACAGGTGTTCCTTTTGCGGCGGGTAAATCAATACCGGAATGTTCAAAGAAATTACGAAACGGATACGTTGGGTCATGAAAGGATGCCGAGAGTCCTCGTGATGCATTAATGGGCCAAGCAAGGAGTCCCCCACCAATTTCATCGGCAGGCAAAATGCGTTGTTCAAGTTTTGTTTGAAGTTCGTGAATTTGATTTTGAACGTACGTTTGCTCTTGTTTTAACTCCTGAACCAGTGCTTGAAAACGCTTTTCTGATTGCTGTGTTGTGGCAAGAATCACTCCTTTTGCTTCCAGTTCTTCTTCGAGTTGAGATTTGTGATCTTGGAGCTCTTCTTCGTACTCGTTTAATTTTGTCTTTTTTGATTCTTGCTCAGATTTTGCTTGTTCAAGTGAAGATTTTAATGCCTTCGCTTCCGTAACCGCTTGCGCAAGATCTGAACTGATTTGTTCTAATTTTTGAACCGTATCAAGGAGCGTTGAAAAGCGTTCTGAACCGTAAAAAAGCTGTATGTTAAGAGCATTATCCTGAGCTTGAATTTTTTGGATAACGGTAACAATAAGTTCTTTTTCGCGTTCTAGCTTCTGTTGCATTTCAAGAATTTTGTTTTGTGTCGTGATGATTTCTGTATTGATCAGATCGATTTGTGCGGATGTTTCCGAAATTTGCAATTGAGTTTTTGCTGCTCGATTTTGCAAAAGATCAAGTTCTGATTCTAATGTGATTTTTTGTGATTGTGCATCGGATATTTTTTTTTGAAACGCCTCAATTTGCTGGTTTAATTGCGTGATATTATTTTTCTTCTCCAAAATCGTTTGTTCAACATTCTCTGAAGGAAGTTCATCTGCGTAGAGGCGTGGAATATCAGCGCAAAAAAGAAGAATCAAGATTCCTAGTGCGGGAACAAGTATTTTGACCCGAAAATGGGACATAATTATTTTAGGAGCGAAAGAGCTTGATCAATACGTTTTAAAGATTCGTCTTTTCCAAACATCCAAATCAATTCAAATGGATTTGGCGATTTTTCTTTGTTGGAAAGTGCGGCGCGTAAGGGCCATAACACATTTCCGTTTTGAAAACTTCCCTCTTCAATATACTTCTTTATCGCTGTTTCTACCAATGCACGATCTGAAAATACAGATTCATCTAGATTCGCAATGACTGATTTCAATGCGATTAAATGCATTTTTGCATCTTCTGTGTCCGCTTTCTTCCAGATGAGCAATGATGCATCATATGCAATTGTTTGTGAATATTCTTGTGCACGATCTGCTAACTCCTGAAGGGTGACTAATCGTTCCTTCTCAATCTCAACAATGCGTGCAAAAAAAGCATCGTCAATTATGACGTTTGATGTCTTAAGGAATGGTTTTGAGAGTTCAATCAATTCCTGCGTCGTTTTTGTGCGTAAATACATTCCGTTCATCCAATTCAACTTATCATGATCAAAAACTGCACCACTTTTGTTGATTTTTGAGAGATCAAAAAATGCAATCAATTCTTCGAGCGTATAAATTTCGCGGTCTGCCGTTGGATTAAATCCAAGCAGTGCCACAAAATTGATTAAGGCTTCTTTCAGAAAACCTTTGGCAAGATAATCTTCTACGGCAACGTCTCCTTGGCGTTTGGAAAGTTTTGATTTATCTGGATTTAAAATGAGCGGCAAATGCGCAAATTTAGGAATCGGAAAGCCAAACATGTTATATAAAATAATATGCTTTGGAACAGAAGAAATCCATTCATCTCCGCGAATAATGTGTGTAACCGCCATGTCGTTGTCATCTACAACAACCGCCAGATGATACGTTGGAAATCCATCTGTTTTTAATAACACTTGATCATCAACTTCTTTATTTTCGATCGTAATTTCACCTCGAATTTCATCGGTGAATGTTGTTTTTCCCTCTGGGACAAGTAAACGAACAACATGTGGCACATTTTCTGCGAGCTTTTGGTCAATGTCTTCCTTTGATAAATGCAAACACGCACGATCGTATTTCATGGGGCTTTTCGTGGCTTGTTGTTCTTCTCTAAGCACAAGCAATCGTTCTTTTGAACAGAAACAATAATACGCATGACCGTGATCAAGCAGACGTTGCGTGTGTTCACGATACAACGCAAGACGTTCTGATTGAATGAACGGGCCTTTGTCTGGAGGAAGCCCCATTGTTGTAAGTGTTGTGATGAGCGCTTCTACGGCGCCGGGGACAAGACGTGTTTGATCTGTGTCTTCGATGCGTAAAATAAACGTTCCTTTTTGTTGTTTGGCAAACAAATAACTATAGAGTGCTGTGCGCAAACCGCCGACGTGAAGGTAGCCTGTTGGTGATGGAGCGAATCGGGTAACAACATTCATAAGGGAAAGGTTTGAAAAGTCGCCTTGCCTACCGGCAGGCAGGGAAATGTTTGAAAGGTTAGGATCGGAAGAGTTGGTCGATGATCTCGGGAATGACATTTCTGCATGCCTTCAAGAATCTGTGCTGCTTAAGTGTAGCCGAAATAACGACGAGTGGAAAGACAAAACTTGCGTTTAAAATGCGTCCAATACGACGTGGCTCAATAAGTGCGCGCCAGATCCATTCAAGACCCATTTGTGACATAAAATGCGGTGCGCGAGGCTTTAATCCCGCAAGCATTTCAAATGCACCACCGATACCAACCGCAAGACGAACAGAAGGAACATTTGGCAACACTTCACGAATGAATTTTTCCTGTTTTTTTTGCCCAAGTGCAACCAAGAGAACGTCAGGTGAAATTTCGAGCAGCTGTTCGAAGACATGATCAGGAACAGGAAATGTGACGAGTCCCGGATTAAAAACGAAAATCTGTATTTCTGGAAACGTTTTTTCGAACATCTGTTTTGTGCGCTCAGCTGCCCCTTCTTCCCCGCCGACAAGCAAAATGCGTTTATGGTGTGTATGCGCAATATTTATGAGCCGTGAGACAAGATCCACACCCGTGTGTCTATGAGATAATGTCTCATCCGTAAGTGCAGCGATTGCGTATCTTAGTCCAACACCATCTGGCAGGGATAGATCACTCGACTGCAGCAATGTTTGAAATTCGACATCTTTATTTGCAAGCAAAAGAAACTCCGGATTTGGAGTTGTGAGGAATTTTGAAACGTGACCGTTTATCCATTCCGTTAGTTGTTGATCAAGTTCTGTGGTCGAAATGTCATCGATCGGAACGGTGAAAAGAGAATGCCGCATACACTCCCATATTACCTGAATTGCTTGACAAAATCAATATTTTATGATGAACTGCGGCTGATCTCAAGCGGAGATCGTGCAAAAAAATCCTTTAGCAAATCCTATGAATTTTCTGCGGCAAGGTGCTTAAGAATATTCTGGAAATGCGCGAGGATAAAGGGTGTAAAAAGGAATGAGCGACAATCTTCGTTCGCTGCATCGCGTACATTGGTTAACAGAACAGATCCTTGCAAAGGATGACCCGATTACACTTGAACAGGTCGAGAAATTTGGGAAAAATCCTGGGGTCTTAATTCCAAATGAAGCCGTCAGTCTCTTTCGATTGCCTGTCGAGCGGTACTACATGGCATCCCAATGGATTCCTGATGGCGTGGGGGGTGTGATCTTTGGTGGTTACGATCAACAAAAATCGGGCCAACATACGTTCATTTGTCAAAACCGCGAATATTATGTGGGGCCTGTTGTGTCCGTCATACCTCTTGGTGTGTATAAAGGTGCGTTCATTCGCATTGAAAAAGATACAACAAAAGAAGACAGGGATCAGAATACGAAATTAATGTATGGGGACAAGATTGTTCTCGTCACAGCCCTTATTCAACACGCTTTGCTTCGACGCGATGGATCCGTTTTGATCATAAGACAGTCAGGATTCTATTCGGAACACTTGACGGTAAATCTTGACTCGGGCGACTCGACACCTTGCCGCACCACAGAATTAACGTACCAATCGTTAATGGAATCTCCTGCAGGCATTGTCTACGGAGTTTACCGCGACAAAAACTTCAAGCTAAAGTTCGGATGCTTTGAACAAGATTCGAACTTGAACCCTAACGACAATATACGTTGTGCGGTCGAGCTGCCCGGGCAACAGTTCGCACAAGTAGAAGAAGCACGTCACAAAATGGAGCGCTGGGTTTTTAAGTCAGGTCCTCATCCGACCTTTCAGAATGTAAGCACTATTTTTAGCCACCCTGACCACGGCCTTTGCTATATGGGTCGTGTCGGCAATCACATTGTGACCATGAAAGTTCCAAGCTAACTCAACTCTTCCACCGTGGAAGAGTTTTTTTTGTTGACAATTATAAATTAGCACTCTAACATTATGAGTGCTAATTTGTCTTTCAAACATTTTAGACATTCAAACCTTTCCCATATGATGCCAAATAATTTTACGTTAAAATCTCAAGAGGCACTCCAGCGTGCGCATAATATTGCGATTGAAAATGGGCAGCCCGCCCTTGAGCCTATTCATGTACTCGTTTCGCTTCTTACACAAGAAGACGGAATCATTCCAACGATCGTTGATAAAATCACCACGCAAGAATCTCAACTTCGTCATGAACTCGACCACATTCTTGAAACCCTTCCAAAATCCCCTGCCCCACAAGCGGGCGGTGTTGGACAAATGTATCTGAGTCAACAAATGGCCGAGGTTCTTTCAATGGCGCATAAAAAAGCCAAGGAGTTTAAAGATGATTTTATTTCAACAGAACATTTACTTCTTGCATTACTTACAAATAAACCCGTAGAAACACTCCTCGCACAATATGAAATCACAGAGGAATCGGTCATGCGCGCACTGAAGGATATTCGCGGAGCGCAACGTGTTGACACGGCAGAGCCAGAAGCGCGCTATCAAACATTGCAAAAATACGGCACGGACCTCACAGAATCTGCGCGTCTTGGCGAACTCGACCCTGTTATTGGTCGTGATACGGAAATTCGTCGCCTCATGCAAGTTTTGTCTCGACGCACAAAGAATAACCCCGTTCTCATCGGAGAAGCTGGTGTTGGAAAAACAGCGATCGTTGAAGGACTCGCACAACGCATCGCATCCGGTGATGTTCCAGAACTTCTCAAGAATAAATCGATCTTCATGCTTGATGTCGGCGCGCTCGTTGCAGGAACAAAGTTCCGTGGTGAGTTTGAGGAACGATTAAAAGCGGTCATTAAAGAAATTGAAAGCTCGGGCGGACAAATCATTTTGTTTATTGATGAATTACACACACTCGTTGGAACAGGAACAACAGAAGGCGGAACCATGGACGCATCAAACATGTTAAAGCCCGCGCTCGCTCGCGGTAAACTTCGGGCAATTGGTGCAACAACATTGAAAGAATATCAACGCTATATTGAAAAAGATCCGGCGCTTGAACGACGCTTCCAACCAATCATCGTTGAAGAGCCGTCTGTTGAAGATACCATCGCAATCTTGCGCGGAATCAAAGAAAAATACGAAGCGCACCACGGAGTTCGTATTTCAGATCCGTCACTCATCTCAGCAGCAGAGCTCTCAGATCGTTACATCACAGACAGAAACTTGCCGGATAAAGCAGTTGACCTCATGGACGAAGCTGGATCCGCTCTTCGCATGCAAATTGATTCCATGCCGGAGGAACTCGATGTCCTTAAGCGAGACCTGATGCGTCTTGAGATTGAAGAAAAGGCGTTGCAAAAGGAAGATGATAAAGAATCAAAAACACGCCTAAAAGAAATCGAAAAACAAATTGCAGACCTACGTGAGCAGACAGAAGCGTTTGAAGGAAGATGGCGCAATGAAAAAGAAAAAATCACGTTGATTCGTGAGATAAAATCCACCATTGATCGCTTGCGACTTCAGGCGGAACAAGAAGAACGCAAAGGAAATCTTGAAAAGGTTGCAGAAATTCGCTATGCGAATTTGCCTCTTGAAGAAAAAAAATTGAAATCCGGAGAAGACGCATTGCGAAAAATTCAAAAAGAACGCGGACTCTTAAAAGAAGTCATCACAGAAGAAGATATCGCAACCGTTGTGTCGAGATGGACAAATATTCCTGTTTCAAAAATGCTTGAATCAGAAATGAAAAAGCTGACACGTATGGAAGATGACCTTTCAAAACGCGTCGTCGGTCAGTCAGAAGCAATTGTGGCTGTTTCAAATGCACTCCGAAGATCAAGAGCGGGTATCGGTGAAGAACATCGTCCGATCGGTTCATTTATCTTTCTTGGACCAACAGGTGTTGGTAAAACAGAGCTTGCGCGTGCGCTTGCCGAATTCATGTTTAACGATGAATCTGCCATGATTCGCTTGGACATGAGTGAATACATGGAAAAACACGCAACATCAAAGATCATTGGTTCTCCGCCAGGATATGTTGGCTACGAAGAAGGCGGACAACTTACGGAACTTGTCAGACGCAAGCCGTATTCCGTTTTGCTTTTTGATGAAATTGAAAAAGCGCATCCCGACACATTCAATTTACTTCTTCAGATTTTAGATGAAGGACACCTGACCGATGCGAAAGGTCGCAAGGTGAACTTTAAAAATACCATCATCATCATGACATCAAACATTGGATCCGATTTGATTTTGAATGCGGGATCAACAATGAGTTCAATGGGGTTTCATGAGGAGTCAGATGAAGAAGTTGGTTCAGAAAAAGAAATGCGAGAAACGATCATGGGATTATTAAAAGACCATTTTAGACCAGAATTTCTTAATCGCATTGATGAAACAATCGTCTTTCATGCTCTTCGACCAGAAGACATGGAATCGATTGTACAAATACAGCTCGATCGTGTTGCGTTGCGCTTAAAAACACAACGACACATCGAACTTACTGTTTCAGACGCTGCGCTACAACTCATCGCCAAACTCGGATACGATCCATCTTACGGAGCGCGGCCCGTAAAACGCGTTATACAAACACGCATCCTTGATCCGCTCGCGCTTAAAATTGTGTCCGGTGAAATCAAAGAAGGTAAACACGTCCTCATAAATGCAAAACAGGAAGAAATCACCATGACAACCAAAAAATAGATCAAAAAACACGGGCATTTAAGCCTGTGTTTTTGTTGTGAATCCTTCTATTTTGCGCTATACTTAGGACATGAAACGTGTCTTCACATTTTTCTTGATCTGTTGTTTTTTGACC
>MGFD01000032.1:35575-39264 GCA_001791715.1 Candidatus Uhrbacteria bacterium RIFOXYB2_FULL_45_11
ATTCAAGCGTTTCTTTCTCGTGGTTCTCTTCACCAATTAAAAACAAAAGACGCATACGGTGTTACAAGAACGGCGGCAGATATTATTTTACGCGCCGCAAATGAATTTCAACTCAATCCACAACTTCTTCTTGTTACGCTCCAAAAAGAACAAAGTCTTGTCGAACACCCTTCCCCTTCTCAAAGACAGTTGGATTGGGCGATGGGTTATGCGATTTGTGATGATTGTTCAAAATCGGATCCGTATTTGCAAAAATATCGTGGATTTGGAAACCAGGTTCATCAAGCCGCAAAACAATTCCGTGAAGCGTATCTTAGCCGATTAGAATCGCACGGAACAACAACGTCCGGATATGGACCGGGCATTCAAAAAATGATCGATGGCACACCGCTTGTTCCACAAAACAATGCGACAGCAGCCCTTTATACCTATACTCCGCATATTCACGGAAACGTCAATTTTATCAGTATCTGGAGTCGATGGTTCACAAAGAATTATCCAACAGGAACCCTTATACAAAACAGACAAACGGGAGCGGTTTGGCTCATTCAGGACGGAAAAAAGCGCCCCATTATCTCAAAAGCGGCTCTTGCTTCCCGATTCAATCCCTCAGCGATTGTTCCGACGGACGCATTTACCATTTCAACCTACCCAGACGGAAAACCAATCAACTTTCCCAATTATTCTCTTTTGAAATCCCCAAACGGCTCCGTTTATCTGATTGTCGATGACGCAAAACGTGGTTTTACATCCATAGATGCGTTTCACCAAGCAGGATTTATGGATGATGACATTGTGGACGCAACCGATTTTGATCTTTCTGCATACGCAGATGGCGACCCAATCACCGTCAAAACAACACGCGTTCAAGGTTCATTGGTTCAGGACAAAAAAACAGGTGGTGTTTTTTTTCTAAGCGGTGACACAAAGCAACCTGTTGTCTCCCGAGAGATTTTGCGTGCTCGTTTTCCGCATTCTCAAATTGAACAAACATCCACAGAACGTCTTTCTCAATATCAAACCAAAGAACCCGTCTTGTTTCCGGACGGAACACTTATTGGATTAAAGGGTTCTCCAGAAGTATTCGTTATAGAACAAGGAAAGCGTAGATCGATTGTAGATGCAGCAACGTTTCTTACGTACGGCTGGAAATGGAATCAAATTTATTGGACAAATGAACGATCTGTCCTTCTTCAGCCGCTTGGAGAACCTGTCTCAAATAAACTTCCTGCAACAAATTCAACAGAGGGAACATCACTTGCAAATCTATGATCACATTTGCCGCGTTTACACCACACTCCCCTCTTCTGCTCCAAACAATTGGAAAAGAAAACACAAAAGCATTGCAAGAAACACAAGATGCGATGCAAAAACTTGCGCAAGAACTTTATATCTCCCGACCAGATGTTGTTTTAACGATCTCCACACATCGTAATGCGCACAAAAATGCGTTTTCTCTGAACATGCACAAGTCGTATGAGGTTGATTTTCAGGAATTTGGCGATCATCAAACAAAAGGAATCTTTCAACCAGATTTAGAACTCATGACACAAATTCAACGTCGCATGCGTTCAGAAACGCTGCCGTTTACCCTTGAGTCTGATACGGTTTTAGATTATGAAATTAGCGTACCGCTTGTTTTACTTACACAATCGCTGCCAAACACACACGTAATTGCCCCAATTCGTTACAGTTTTCTTTCACCAAAATCTCACGTTGAGTTTGGTCGCATCTTAAAAGATGTCTGTATCGCTTCCCCAAAACGCATTGCTGTCATTGCGTCCGGCGATCTCTCGCACACGCTTTCAACCGATGCTCCCGCTGGATTTCACCCTTCCGGAAAAGAAGTTGATCAATCGCTTTTGAAAGCCATTGAAAACATGTCGCTCTCCCAACTCCTTTCCGTAAATGAAACGTCTCTTGAGGAATCACATGAATGTGCGTATCGCCCACTCCTTATTCTTTTTGGTTTGCTTGAAAAAATGCACGTTCGACCAGAAATTTTATCGTATGAGCACCCATTTGGTGTTGGGCAATTAGTCACGCAATTTCATATCAATGACGTATGATCGCGGAAATTTATCCCATCATGCGCATGCCTCGGCACGTCACAGTATTTGACTATGCCATCCCAGAAGAACTCCATCATCTCAAGCGAGGTGATGTTGTTGTGATTCCATTCCGCACCACATCCATTTTCGGTATTATTTCACGCACAAAGAACGTACAGGATCGTGCGTTTCGATTAAAATCGATCACAAAACAAGATACACGCATCTCTTTTTCTGATGCTGAGCTTTCCTTTTTTGAACATCTCGCAACAGAACTCGCACAATCAGTTCCGTCCATCATAAACAGTTTTCTTCCTGAATTTCCAAAGCGAATCTCCACAAAATCCGTTCCAATCGCCCCGAATGAACCGTTAACGATCGCACCAAGTGAACTCAATGGACTTCAATCAATCGCCCAACAATTAACAGAACGTAGTCGTGCGTTTGCCCATGTTTCGGACATTAAACGGATGAGCTGTGTGATTGCCGGATATCTTCGATTAAAACCCGATCAAAAATGCATTGTTCTGTGTCCAACGATTCTTGATGCCAAACGATTATATGCGCACCTGCCTCTTGAAACCCGCTTTCTTCTCACAGGAGAAGAAAACACGGGAACGCAATTTGCGGTTTGGCATGCGTACAGAAATGCAAATGCATGTGTCATGATTGGCACAAAAAATATATTGTTTGCAACAGACGCAAAAACAACAACGATTTTTGTGGTGCGTTCGAGTCACGAGAACCACGGACACCATGAACAAAATCCTCGTTTTGATGGACGAACGGTTGCGCACACGCTCGCCGAGCATCATCACACAAATCTGTTTTTTCTTGATGTCATGCCGCGCATTGAGGATACAATCACGTTCTCAAAAACGAACATCATTGGCACGCCGCCAAATCTTGTGCCGCGCATCATTGACATGGAACACCAAAGTCGCGCGTCTGCAATCGGACATTGGATTTCGCATGAAACATATCAGGCCACGCAGGAATGTCTTGAACGCGGCGAGCGTGTTCTTGTTGTTCTCAATAAAAAATTTCACGCTCGACGACTCAGTTGTACATCATGTGCGTCAGATGTTGTCTGTGAAACATGCGGAAACGGAATGATTCTTGATGACCTGCTGATGCGTTGCGTCCGATGCAAATCATCGATTCCGATTATTCGATCCTGCCCAAAGTGTCATGAAGCAACGCTCAAGGAATCTGGGTTTGGGAATCAAAAAATTGATGCGCTGCTCCAAAAAGAATTTCCAACGGTTACGACATGTCTTATCGACAAGGAACACCCAACCATGAACCGGAATGCATCACTTGTCATTTCCACGTCCTATTACCTTGAACAAATGGCAAACGCATTCACTCCGGATCGGTTCGCGCTCGTGGTTCTTCTTGATGCTGACGCGCCATTGTTTCGCCCAACGTATCGCGCGAGCGAGGCAGCGCTCTATGAATGCGAAGGCTGGCGCGCGCTTGCGTTTGCAAATCGTGCACAGTTCTTTGTGCAAACACGATCCGTTCCGTTCTTCACAGAATATTTTGAGAATCCGACAGCATCCCTTACCGCAGAACGCGATGCGCGCAGATCCTACATTCAGCCACCTTTCTGTGAAATCTCAACACTCACCTTTG
>MGFD01000032.1:39337-40276 GCA_001791715.1 Candidatus Uhrbacteria bacterium RIFOXYB2_FULL_45_11
TGTACGTATGAAAAAAGGCAGATCGTCCACTGGCTCGGAATACACCCTCGAACTCCGTTATCCGCCAGAAGATCGCCCAAAACTCCTCGCATTATTCCGAACCATTCCAGATCGTGTTATCATTGACACACAAGCAATTGGATAGTATTTTTGTAACCCAAGGCTTTAGCCTTGATTCCCTCATACATCGTATATCGAGGCGGAAGCCTCAGGCCACGGAATTCCCTATGACCTCCAAAACCGTCCTCACATCTCCAAACGCTGAACTTCGTGTGATCTCTTCTGAATTTCCAAAAGAAGAGTTCGGAACAAAAGAAACAGCAGCGTTCACACGCGACCTCATTGAAACCATGCGTGTAGAAAACGGGATCGGCATTGCCGCGCCCCAAGTTGGCGTACATAAACGCGTGATTATCGTGGATGTAGGAAACAATAAACCACAAGCTTTTTTC
Source organism: Candidatus Uhrbacteria bacterium RIFOXYB2_FULL_45_11 (assembly GCA_001791715.1). Taxonomy (GTDB): domain Bacteria; phylum Patescibacteriota; class Patescibacteriia; order UBA9934; family GWF2-40-263; genus XYB2-FULL-45-11. Next base: position 39,790 of record MGFD01000032.1, read on the forward strand.
AATCCAAAAATTACATCCAAATCTTTTACAAAAATCGAAAGCGAAGAGGGATGTCTTTCTGTTCCGGGTGTCTTTGGCATTGTAAAACGTCATCGCTCCGTAACCGTTACGGCACAAAACATAAAAGGTCTAAATGAAACATTTCGTGCCGAAGGTTTGATGGCGATTGTCTTTCAACATGAAATTGATCACCTGGACGGTATTTTATTTATAGATAAAGTAACGCGTTACACCTCTCACCCAAAACTATGAAGACACGCGTCGTCTATTTTGGTTCCCCAGAACTTTCTGTTCCCTTTTTGTCCGCGCTCGTAGAGAGCTCGGATTTTGATGTGGTGGCAGTTGTCACACAACCAGAGAAGCCTGTAGGTCGAAAAGCAATCATGACAAAGTCAGCTGTGCACGAGTTCGCTCTCGAACACAATATTCCCGCACTCACATACAAATCATTACGGACCGAGGAAGTCGCGGTAGAACTCTCGAAACT
>MGFD01000032.1:40419-40705 GCA_001791715.1 Candidatus Uhrbacteria bacterium RIFOXYB2_FULL_45_11
TCGATGATCGAGAAACGGGCGAAACGATCCAACCAAAAATTATTTCAATCGGCGTTCCTCTGCTTCTCGATGCTTTACGTAAATGGACAACGGAAGAACGCGTAGCAATTCCACAAGATAATGCGCTCGCAACCTATTCAAAAATGCTCGCAAAAGAAGATGGAAAGATGGATTGGTCAATGTCTGCAATCGAGATCGATCGACAGGTGCGCGCCATGAAGCCTTGGCCGGGAACGTATTTTACTTGGAACGAAGACGGAAAAGATGTTCGCATTGTTGTACATGA
>MGFD01000032.1:40766-45724 GCA_001791715.1 Candidatus Uhrbacteria bacterium RIFOXYB2_FULL_45_11
CGCATCTTGATTGTCTGTGGAAACCATTCCCTTCTTGAACTTGTAACCATTCAACCAGAAGGCAAAACAAAAATGCCCCCGAACGAATACGTTCGAGGACACAAATCGTTCCTGGAAACAAATTTGTTACAAAATAAATAATTTTTTCCTTCACTCTACCATTCTTTCACTCTCTCTTCGAAGTTACCAAAGGTGTCGCGAGCCCAGCTCTCGGCATTTTTTGTTTGGTAAATAGACGAATGTGTAATCCGGATACCGCTACACTTGGCAGAAAAATAAAAGCGAGCAAAATCAAACCGATACCAATCGGGTGGTTCAGATACGGCGAAAAGAAATGCGTGAAATACAGAAATGTCATGAATGAACATAACCAAACTCCAATCCACGCCTTATCCGATCGCAACAGGCTCGATGAGGCGTATGTGACATACGCGAAGATCGCCAGAAATCCAAGTGGTGCAAGCATTCCCATCTTAAGCCACAACTCAAGCCAACCCCATTCCATGGAAGTTGTCGTCCATGAGCCGTCTGGAAGAATGGCGCGAATACGGGGGTCGTCCGTAATGAACGTCACGGTCTGACCGAATCCATTGCCAAGGATTGGATCAGATTTGATGAGATCAAGCATTGGGTACAGTAAATTCCATCGACTCGAAACAGCAACGTCTGTTCCACTCGCACGCTCACCAAATACCCCCGTCAAATACTCACCGGCCGCACGTGTATGCGGAAATGGAAAAATAACTGTTGCATAAATGATTGCGACAGCAATCGCCATGGAAACGACGATCGATCCAATGCCATGAAACAAATTTCGAAGAGATGGCTTGAGTCCAACAAGAAGCCAGGCAGTAAGAATCAAGAGAGCTGGCAATAATCCAAAAAGAAAACTGCGTGACATGCCAATCAAAATCGAAATGAACACGCAAGACAGAAGGCCGATACTGAGCCAACGATCCTGTTTGTTTTGCGTTCTAAACTGTCGTTCGAGAAGAATCAATCCAAACACAATCGCAAATATTTGTGTTTGTTCAAAGATCCGATACATCCCCATGCCGATATGTGTCATTTCAGCAAAACGAATATCGCGCAAATACACATACATGACGCGCAAAAAAGATTGGGACAAGTGCGTGAATGCGTAAAGAATGAAAAGTGATATTGCGGTTGTAAAAACAGTTGCGGCCGCGAGCATTTGAAGAATCACACGTTGTTTCAGACTGTCCCATGAAACACTCAGAATCGGTACAAGATACAACAAGTACAGGTAAGCATTGCCGTCTTGGAAGACTTCTACGGGAGATCTGCGCGTAAGTCCCGTGATTCCACCAATCATGATCGCAAGCGCAAGAAGAAGAAAAGGCACGTATCGAACATCCTGAAGACGAACCGACGCGCGTCGAAACAATAAAGCAATTCCCCACCCAAGAAATACGGCCAGAAAAATAATCATGCGCGCAGAAATACGAACCGTTCCGATCCCGGAGAATAAAATATATCCGTGTGCATTTGAAAGCAATTCAAGAAATGCAATTGCAAGTCCATATTCCAGTTTTCGAAATGTGGCAACAAACGTAAAAAGACCAAGGACAACCAACATCAAAAGACTTGGAAGAAAAAAATACCCGAGAACCGACAACGTAAATAAAGCGACAAACCCAAGAAGTGTATGCAAAAATGGTTTTCCAAAAAATTCTTGTATCATAAAGGTTTGATGATTGCGGCCGCGTAGCCAAGAATGACAAAGACTGGGTTCAAGATGCTAAACAGCAGCCACATGCCGAATCCATAATGTTTACGCATGTATCGACGAAGACTTCTGCGAACCATTTCTTGTTTTCGATACGTTGTGACGCGCTCAAAACTACCGCCCTTCTTGTGTTTTGCCTGAATGTTCGAGAAATAGCGCACGCGATATCCTGCGTCCTTTGTACGCTTCACAAAATCTACTTCTTCATACCACAAAAAAAATCCATCATCGAGTCCGGCTAATTTTTCAAATACATCTCGACGAATACAGAAAAACGCACCCATCACCTGATCAACATCTTGCGACTTTGTATAATCGAAGTCCGCCATGCGCCAGTTCGCAACAGGTTTGATCGACGGAATGAGGTGCGGAACCTTTGCGAGGAGCAGAAGCTGATCGACAGGAGTTGGAAAACGCCACACACACGCCTGTTGTGTGCCATCAAGATTTTTGAGAGAGATACCACCGACGCCAACGTCTGGATTCTCTCGCATGGCTTTTTCGATCTGAGTCAGTGCATCATCAACAAAAATAACATCGGGGTTCAGGAGTAATAAGAAATCCCCTGTCGCCGATTGTGCACCCAGATTACATCCACCCGCAAATCCCAAATTTTTTTCGCTATAAATAAATTTCACTTGCGGAAACTTTGCTTGCAATTTCGATAGGTCATCACCAGATCCATTCTCAACCACAATCACCTCAACACTTCCGATCGGATGAAACGCAAACAACGAGTCGAGGAGTTTCTCGAGATAATCGGCGGTCTTGTAGTTCACGGTAATCGTCGAGATCATACGAGGTGGTGTTTCTCGAGAATAATCTTCTTTGCCTCACGATACTTCCGCACGCGCTTTGGCATCCAACCAATGTATTTCCATGGAAAACGGATGATGAGCGACGGGAGCCAGTTAGACATGCGCTCAGGGCGATCTTCTTGAATGACGAGGAAGAGATTTTTGTTAACAAATATTCCTTTTGATCCACGTTCAAGCATGGTGAGCCAAAGATCCCAGTCCTGGAATCGCTTAAGAGACGTGTCGAATAAGGGGAACGCTTCCCTTCGAATAAGCGCAGATGTATGAATAAAGTTCATCTGTTTTAAACGATCTGCGTCAAACGGAAATGAGGTGAACGCTTTCCATCCCCACTCAAATCCAGAATACGCGTAGGACGCATCAGGATGCGTTTTAAGAGCCTGTTCAAGATCGGCGAGCATGTTGGGTCGCATCTCAACATCTGCATCGCAAAAGAGCACCAAATCTCCGACAGACTGATTGAAGCCGTGATTACGCGCGGTGGGTGCCCCTTGATTTGCTTGAATAACAACCTGAACACGATCACGATATGATTTTAAAACTTCCTGTGTATCATCCGTGGATCCATCATCGACAACAATAATCTCATCAGGCTTCCGAGACTGTGCAAAAATCGAATCAAGGCATCGAGGAAGTGTCGATGCATGTTGATACGTTGGAATAATGATTGAGATACGTTGAGACATAAGGGCTTGAGAGGCCGAAGTGATCATGCGAGATACGGTTCGAGTTTTGAAAACTGAACGGCAGGTGTGAACTCGGTGGTCACACGTGTTCGAGCAGCGGATCCAAGCTGTTCTCGAAGCGCTTGATCATTGGCAAGTAACAGGATTGAACCGGCGAGTGCCTCGATATTTCCATCATCAATAAGAAGACCCGTCTCACGATCGAGCACCGCTTCATCAACTCCACTCATGCGCGTTGCGATTGACGGTACGCCATACGCCGCTGCTTCAAGATAAACCATCCCAAACCCTTCTTTGTCGATTGAATCATTCTTAACGGGCATCACAAACACATCTGCATTGGCATATGCATTTCGAAGTTCTTCGTCGGATACATCACCCTTAAACACAACATTCGATTCAAGCTGAAGCTCGATCGCAAGCGTCTCAAGTGTTTGTCGCATAGGTCCATCGCCAACAATCACATAGCAAAATGCACTTAGTGATCCGTTCAACTTCAAAAGTGCGAGCGCTTGCAAAACGCGTTCGTGCCCTTTGCGATCAACAAGTCGACTCACACTCAATAAAGTAAATACCTCAGGTACTGTTTTTGTTGCCTTCAAGACAAGTGCTGGATCAACAGACGGATAGAGCGTAAGGATATTTTTCAGCCCGAACGTTTGTTGCAGTTCTTGCGCAAGTGCATTTGAATTCGCGATCACAAGATATGCGCCTGAAAGGACGCGCGTTGTAAGTGACTTTTTTGATCGCACAGCAAGGCGAACATCCATCCCGTGTGTGATAACAATGTAAGGTTTTTTTGTGAACCATTTTGCAACCATCGCAGCCGTTCCAAACGGAATAACATGACTTGTAATGACAACTCGATACGTTTTGGATTCATGAACAAGGAGCAGTACCGATGTAATCCATTTTGGCCAGATAAGCTTCGACAAAAGTGGTTTACGCTCAAGAAGATAGGAAGTCGCGATTTCTGGCTTGCTCTCAAGCGGAGGCGCAACGACACGTAAACGTTTTGAAAAATATTCCGCAAACAACCCTAAATAGCGCGCAACACCTCCGCGGCTTGGAAGAAAATCTGGGGTGATGAGAAGAAGATCACGATCGTTCATACGGCTGGTACTTTTCGAAAAAGCGCACTAAATCGAGAACAATCTTGTTGAGTGATTGATCGCGTCAGGAAAAGTACCCCTACATAAACAAGAGCTGCGCATGGAATAACTAACATCCAGTTCAGCCAAGGCTTCAAAAGCATACCAACGCCAAACATCACAAGGCCACTTAAAATTGTTCCACCTGTTCGAAGAATAAAACGACGATTTAAAAAATGTGGAAGAATTCTTGAAACAATAACAAATTCGATCATAACCATGAGCGAATAACTGATAAGTGACCCAATCACTGCCCCTAAAAGCCCAAGACGTGGAATGAGCACGACATCGATTCCTGCATTTAAAACCATCGCAAGTCCCATAATTTTCATTCGTGTTGATTGTCTATCAGATGCATTGAGCAACGCCCCAAATGAAACCTCTAAAAAAGACGGAAACAAAACGAAAATAAGCATACGCAAAATCAACGCGGACTCTCCGTATCCTTGACCGATGAGCCCAACCATTTCTGGCGCAAGCAAACAGACACCAAAAGCGATTGGTGTTGCAATCAAGAATGTATACCAAATTGCCTGAGAAAATGTTTTGGTTG
>MGFD01000033.1:0-3917 GCA_001791715.1 Candidatus Uhrbacteria bacterium RIFOXYB2_FULL_45_11
AGATTGATCCAAGAGCATGGAACTCGGATGAAATGTAAACAAAATCCCTCTGGCTATACGCCGGAGGGATTTTGTTTTTCCCATCGCTCCATAGACATGTTTACGTAACCGTTGGCGCGAGTTCTCCACTTCCGGTCTTTTTAATGAGTGCTCCAACCATTTTTTCAAATTGATCTCCACGATCAAATTCATTTTTAAACACGCCAAAGCTTGCCGTTCCAGGCGAAAGCAAGACGATATCTCCGAGTGTTGCAACAGACGCCGCAGCGGCAAACGCTTTTTCCATAGAATCCACACGAATATGCGGAACGTCTCCAATCGCCTTTTCAACATCGTTTGTGGCCGTTCCCTCAAAGAGCACGACATATTTACATTCCTTCTGTACGGATGTGCCCATTTGTTCAAATGTGAATCCTTTTGTGGATCCACCCGCAAGCAAAATGATGTTTCCACCGTTTCCAAAACGTGCGAGCGCAGCCATGGTTCCCTCAGGGCTTGTTGCGGTTGTGTCATTTACATACATCACCCCTTCAACCTCGCCGATCACCTGCTGACGACCAGGAAGACCCGCAAAAGACTTGAGCGTCTCGAGAATATCCTCATCGCTCACCCCAACCAAATGTGCGGCGAGTGAAGCGCAGAGAACATTATAAACGTTATGTTCTCCAATAAGCGCAATGTCTTTTGTGTTTGCGAACGCCACAGGGGCCGTCTCAGAACTGAATTTAAGATTGTCACCCTCTTTAAAAGCTCCAGCTTTTCCTTCTGTAAGTGGAGAGAGTGAAACCCAGAACTTCTTTTCTGACTTCGCATGATCCGCAATTTCTTTTGTGATTTCTTGATCCGCATTAAAAATCGCAACTTGATCTGGGCGTTGTACTTCAAAAATAATTTCCTTTGCTTTTACATACGCTTCAAAGGACGCGTATCGATCTAAGTGATCTTTATACGCGTTTGTGAGAATGGCAATATCGGGTCCTTTTCCGAGATCTTGAATGCTTTCGAGAAGCCAAGATGACAATTCAAGAACGACAGGTACAGGTTCTTTTTCTTCAAGAAGCCAATCGAGATCTTCAAGGGGTGAGCGTGTGATGTTTCCGGCAATGACTGTTTTTGGATTTTTTCGTTTCAAAATCTCCCCAAGCAAAGCGGTTGTGGTGGATTTTCCTCGTGTTCCTGTAATGGAATAAATAGGAAATGGGCAGTAACGGAAAAACAAAGAGATATCTGACTCAACATGAATCCCCTCTTTTTTGGCGAGTTCAACAAATTTTGATTCGCGCGCAACCCCCGGGTTTTGCATGACAAGATCAACGTTTGTGAAATCATCTTCATGATGTTCTCCCAAAACAAAAACAGGTGGGTAAACATGCCCGGTTGGATGTGCCTTTTTATACGTGTCATACCAGGTCATGATTTCATCGACAGATTCTTTCAGTTCTGTTTCCGATTTCAAATCCGTGATGACGATTTGTGCTCCATGACGCATGAGCCACTTTGCCGCACCAACACCACTCCCTTGTTTAAATCGACCAAGCCCCATCACGGTTACCATGGCGTCCTGGAAGTTTTCGATTTTCGAGAGATCAAGTGACATACAATTTAAAATGTTCCAATGAATTTTGCGAAACGCACCTGTAGAATCGCCCAAATAATTTGGGCTGTCATCAAAATGTATTGTACCACAGCTTTCGGCCATCCGACTTTTTGATACTTACGACGAATCGAAAGGCCCTTCAAATCCACAAGCCCTCGTTTTAATCGGCGCGTACGACAATAATAATTAAACGCTTCCTCAATCATGAATCCTTTGTAAAATCGTTTGGGAATATGCTCTAAAATTTCACGTCGCAACGCGCGTTCTCCGCTAATAATAGGGAGATGATGCGCAAATGCCGTCCAAAATACCCCCCGATCCCGAATTCCCACCTGCATCATGGACGTTTGATCTAAAACGGGACGTATGAGCTTTTCAAGATGATCTTTTGTAAACCCAATCAAATCCGCATCTAAAAAAACAATCACGGAGGCTTGCGTTTGCTCAAATCCTTTTTGCATCGCCCCTCCCTTTCCAATATTTTGTTTGAGATCGATGGTTCTTGCCCCTGCTTCTTTTGCGATGCGTACCGTTTCATCTGTTGAACCATCGGAAACAACAATCACCTCATCAACAAGAGAGCTTGCTGTTGCTACACGCACAACCGTTCCAATGGTGGTTGATTCGTTAAATGCCGGAATAATAACCGCGACTGTTTCTTTATTCATACAGATTCAAACCACCCCGACGATTATTGAGCAAACGTGTGAGATATTGTTGTAAGATCTGTTTCATGTGCGTTCCGGGTTTCAAAAACGATTGTGCACGATCATCTCCGGCCGCTGCCATAAACGCAAAGGAAATAAGAACGCGATCTAAATAAACGATCGCGAGCGCGAATTCTTTTCTTGCAAGCGCAAGCGACAAAACATCATCATGCAATTCTTCTGAAAGCGCGATCGCACATTTAATGGGAACCATTTTTACGTTTACGCGCACACGAAACGCATGTTCTGCCGCATCATCCTTGCGCAGATAAACTTCGCTCGCATACACAAATGCCTCATCCGCAAACCGAAACAATTGTTCATAAAACGGCGATCGTTGTACATCGCACTCCAAATCATCTTCCTCTCGCATTTTTTCTGCCTGTATTTCCCAAGCCGATTTTTCTGTACGCAATCTTGTTACATTTCTGAGATCCATCTGCATGGTAAATTCTGCATCCGCTTGTTCTTCTGTATCGAGCTGTTCGGAAATAATCGCTTGCTCCATGGTTTGAATGCGACCGTTTGAGGATTGGTGCAAATCATAAATATCGTCGATGTCTTCTTCAAGCAAATCGACCTCATCACGACGAAACATCCATGGAGATTGGGGATCCAGCATAACGATACACCTTACTTTTTCCAACTTTTTAAGAAAAACTCTTTTGTAAGTTCAATCACCAGAAGCTTAAATATCCCTATCATAAAGATGATTCCCCAATCCGACAAGGAAAGTGACATCGTGCCAAAAATCGATTGGAAAAATGGGGCTTCTACAGAAACCCACATAAGAAAAATCCCCAAACAAACACTCATGAGAAGCCAGCCGTTAGAAAATGGATTCAAATGAAACAAACTGCGGCGCAAACTTTTTACCGCAAAAACATAAATCAAGGTATCAACCCCCACCGCCACGAATAAAAATGTTTGAATGTAGCGTACATTCATTCCCGCATCCAAAAACCAAAGAAAAATTCCGAACAAGACAATGTTCGTTGTCATTCCGATCAGCACAATAAGTCGCATCATCTCGCGACTCAAAATCGGTTCTGTGCGTGATCTTGGAGGCAGTGACATAACATCTCTTTCTCCTTTTTCAAGCGTTAATCCAATGCTTGGAAAACTGTCCGCAACCATATTGATCCACAAAATCTGTGCGGGCAACAACGGAAGCGGCAAATGTAAAAAGAGCGAACCTCCCACAAGAATCAATTCCGTAAAACTTCCGGCAACAAGATAAACGGTCACTTTTCGAATATTATCAAAAATCACACGCCCTTCTTCAATGGCGGCCGTGATGGTTCCTAAATCGTTATCCAAAAGCACAAGATCCGCCGCTTGTTTTGCAACCTCTGTTCCAGAGCCAATCGCAACACCAACATCCGCTGCTTTCAACGCGGGCGCATCATTAACACCATCTCCCGTCATGGCAACAACGTCGCCACGCGCTTGAAACGCTTGAATGATACGCATTTTATGACGCGGCTCCACACGCGCAAAAATAGAAATATGCGCAATCTTTTTCTGCAATTCTTCATCGCTCCATTCATCTAATTCTATCCCTGTAACAACCGCATCTTCTCGTGTCATGATTCCCGCTTCTCTTCCAATAA
>MGFD01000033.1:3925-19311 GCA_001791715.1 Candidatus Uhrbacteria bacterium RIFOXYB2_FULL_45_11
GTTTCCGGATGATCCCCCGTCACAATCACTGTTTTTACTCCCGCTTTTTTTGCCGCCAAAATTTGTGCATGCGCTTCTTTTCTGATCGGGTCACGCAATCCAATAAATCCCAAGAAAATAAAATCGTGCAAATCGTGTTCTTGAACCGACCGCTCGTCTTTTGTTGTTTCACAATAACCAAACGCAACAACACGCAATCCTTGTGAAGTCATTTCCTCTATACGTTTTTGAAACAACTGTTTCTCGTTCTCTGCAAAACGCACCATCTTTTTCCCTCGCATCACATGAGACATGAATGGAACAATCCGTTCTGGCGCTCCTTTTATCAAAAGACGCGTGGCGTGATCCCATTCGTGTCTTGTCACCATGTATTTCCTTGTGGAATCAAATGGAATTTCGCCAATGCGCACATGCCCTTGTCGATGAGCCACAATACCAAATCCAAGCGATTGCGCCGCGAGTAAAAGTGCGCGATCTGTTGGATTCCCTTTTATTTCAAATGTCCCATTTGCAAGTTCCACCACTTCCGCATCGTTACAAAGTTGTGCAACATCAAACAACGTTTTAAACGAACCCTCAACAATCTCAGAAATGGATCCAAGATCAAACGACTCATCAAGGGTAAAAACCGAAACCGCCCGCATGTCTCCCATGGTAATGGTACCTGTTTTATCAGAGCAAATAACAGAAACACTGCCTAATGTTTCTGCGGCAATAAGCCTGCGTGTGAGTGATCGACGCTTTAAAATGCGCTGCATACCGATCGCAAGAATAATCGTCACAGAAACCAAAAGCCCTTCCGGAATTGCCGCAACGGCGAGCGCGACACTCAACTCAAACAACTCAATCGGATCTCTCCCAAGAACGATTCCAACAAAAAACAAGCTTACAACAAGCATAAAAATAAGCATCGCCATGACGCGCGCAAATGTTGCAAGTTCTTTTTGCAGCGGTGTGAGTCCTTCTTTTGTTTCAGACAACATTTGTGCAATTTTTCCGAATTCTGTTTGAAGTGCTGTTGCAACAACGATTGCCATTGCATGCCCTGCGACAACATGCGTTCCGGCAAAAACCATATTCGATCTGTCGGTCAAAATCGTTCCGGACGGAAGTTCTTTTGCTTGCTTTACGATAGGCATGGATTCACCCGTAAGCGCCGATTCATTCATTTGCACATCAACGACTTCAAGCAAACGCGCGTCCGCACTCACTTGATCACCCGTGCGCAAATACAAAATATCTCCAGGAACAAGCTCATGTGCAGATATCTCTACAACACGCCCATCTCTGCGCACTTCCGCCCGAGGCTGTACCCATGCTTGTAATGCAATAAGTGCACGATTCGCTTTATATTCCTGAATAAATCCAATGACGGTATTTAATAAGACGGCTGCAAGAATCACTCCTGCATCTACCCAATCTTCTAAGAAACCACTGACCAAAACAGCGACAAGCAAAATAACAATAAGCGGGCTCAAAAATTGATGAACAAAAATCCTCCACCAATCAAGCGGCTTCTCTTTAGGTAATTCATTGAGTCCGTATTTCGCACGCTGTGCCAAAATTTGTGTTTCAGATAATCCTTCCGGAGATGAGTGAAGTTCATCAAAAAGTCGAGTCGGAGAAAACGCATGCCAAAAAGGATCATGTTTGAACATAGATGCGTTCATTGTACGAAGAATCCACATGACCGTCCATGAGCCGTTTTTTTCTCTGTCACTTTCCTGTAAACTATCCTTATATGAAAAAAACTTTTTTGGCGCTCTGTCTTGTTATTGTATGCATGCATGCTCCCACGCAAATCGCTCATGCAAGCACATCAGATTCTCCTGTCTTCAACGCCACCCCAGAACTCATGGACCACACAACATTTCATGTTGCCCGATATAAAACAAGTCAACCTATAAAATTTCTGGGTTTTGTTGAAGGAAAACTTTTAGCAAGCTTTTCCGCGGAACAACATATTTGGTACATGAACGGAACGTTTGTTCCCGTCACAGGAGCAGACCCTGCAAAAGCCCTTGGATATCCTGCCACAACAACCTTTACCGCAGAAAAATTTGCAGAGGTCGCAAAAAACAACAGTACAACAAAGGCATGCGACAAATTAAAAGAACCTGTTGTTGCACAAGACGAAATCGCCGGAGGTAAAAATCTGTGTCTCACAGCAACACCAGGAGGTGATTTCACCGTTCATCTCATGCCTGGAGACATCAAATACGGCGTCGGTTTTGGAAAACAGCCCATGGTAAAAGGGACACATATTTACTGGATCGGATATGACGGAAACCTGTATATCGCCTCCATGCATCCATCCGCATTTACAGAAACCGTCACGGCCATCAAATCAAAAACAAATTCCGTTGTGTACCTTGTGCGTAATGGAGTGAGATTTCAAATTCCGGATGAAAAAACATATTACACATGGTTCCCTTCTTTCAGCGCCGTAAAAATCCAAACAGCAAAACAACTCGCTTCGTATCCACTCATTGGGAAAACAAAATTTCGTGCAAATACCCTTTTGAAATTTAAAGGCGAACCTACTGTCTACGCATATCAACCAGCAAATAATCCTTATGTAAAATACGGCAAAGACGTAAAAATCATAGAAGAAACACCAACAAACTGGACCGTACTCCCCGTTAAAAGCAAAACAAACGAAACCTTCACCAAACAATCAGAAAAACTTTTCCCCATCAACTCTCTTACGGAAATGGTCGATGCCTACGGCCCAAACTGGCAGAAAGGGTTGATCGAACTCGAGATCACCCAAAAAGCCAACTTCTCCATCGCGGACAAATCTTTCGATTCTGTATGGAATAGTGGAGCGCAATAAAATGAAAAATGCGTTTCTCGCAAAACAAAAAAACACCCTGATTTTTCAGAGTGTTTTTTAAAATTACATTTCGTCTTCTTCGATTCCCATATCTAATGGGTTTTCATCTGCACCTTTAAAATCAACGCCATCATTTTTTGCACAATCAGAACACATTTCGTCTTCATTGATGTCGATTTCTTCAGCTCCACAAACAGAGCATGTACCTGCGTCTCCCATAAAAAATAGATTAAGTGTTAATGAGGCAATAGTAGTACGAAAAGGAATGCGTTGCAACGATCTTGTCAAGTAGGGACATTGTAGATACGGATTACAGATGAATACAGATAAGGATGACATATTTCGAAAAACGTTTTTCGGAACCGAATATTTCCATCTGTATTCATCTGTAATCCGTATCTACCTATGTTTCCAAATAAAAAAATCCACCGATACGGCGGTGAACAAGCAGGTATGTTTTGTCTTATGAGGACTTCTTCGAAAAGAACGTTCTGAGGAAGCATCCACGTTTTGGTTTTTCACCAGGCCGTATGGAAAGATCCGGAAGCCACCATCCGTGTCCGTAAAAGACAATGTGCGGAGGCGGCGTCTCTGCTAAGTACTTTTGTGTGTGATACGTAATGTAGTCGAAGTCTTCTTGCCACTTTTCTTTTGGCATGTTTGTCTCCTCTAGTCCAGAGAGTACATAAAACAAATCACTTCGACAAGAGAAAACAAAAAACATCGAACCGAAGTTCGATGTTTTTTGTGGTGCGCCGGGCGGGGATCGGACCCGCGACCTTGGGCTTAAAAGGCCCCTGCTCTACCACTGAGCTACCAGCGCATAAACTTCTCAAATCGGCGCCAAATTGATTTGTCCTTGCGCTCCGCGTTCACCGTACTTCTGTGTACGGTTCACTTGCGGTGCTCGGCCTGCATCAATTTTGCATCCAATTTGAGAAGTTTATGCACGCGACGTACTATCTTAACGAGCGAAAATATATCAGACGAATCACAAACTGGCAAGAGGGTTATTTATTCCCCAGCATATCTACGATGTTTTCTGCACAATCCGTCTCAAGTGCGAGCCCAAGGCGCTGCCCCATACCGAGGCGCACGAGAGGGTCATTCAGTAAACGACGGATTTGATGAAGGAGTTCTTGTGGGGTGATTGTGTTTTGATGCAAGACAAGCGTTGCCTGTTCAATCGCCTTTGCGTTTTCTTCTTGTGGAGAATTCGGGAGTGGAATGATGATCGAGGCTTTCTTGAGCGCGGCGAGTTCCGAGATCGCCCCCGCGCCGGCACGAGACACGACAATGTCTGCAATGGCATATGCGTCCGGCATTTCGTCGGTCATCATCTCCGTAACAAAATACGTTCCAAAACCCGCGGTTTCAGCTGTGGGTCCGTGTGATGCCCGAGGCGGAAGCCTCGAGCTACGGGAACGCCCGGTTACGTGAATCACATTCGCGATTGTGAGCAGCTCGTCGAGAATCTCGTGAACAGCTTCATTGATCCACGCTGATCCGGTTCCCCCACCAAACACAAACACAGTTGGCTTTTTTGGATCGCAATCGAACATCAGTTCTGCGCGCGCTTTAATTCCATTTCGGACAGCTTCACGAACAGGATTCCCAACAAGCGTTGTTTTTGATTTTGGAAATGCGTGACGTGTTTTCTCCCACGCAACCGTAATCCACGTTGCAAATGGCGCAAGAAGACGATTTGTCATGATTGGTTGAACATCCGATTGATGAATCCAAGACGGAATTCCCATGAAAAATCCCATGATCACGATGGGGACACTTGTGTATCCACCCGCTGCCGCAATCAAATCTGGCTTCTCTCGCACAAGAATAATAGACGCTTGTAAACACGCGACAAAAAAACGAAACGGCATGAAAATCCATTCTACAGACACATGTCGCACAAGACGCGCCACGGTTATTGATCGAAATCGAATTCCCTCTTTCTCGACAAACTCCCGTTCCGGACCACGCTTTGTTCCAACCCAAACAAACTCAACAGATGCATCCCGTTTCTTCCAAGCTTCTGCGACGGCAAGAAGTGGCGTAACAGGTCCGAGCGTTCCACCACCCGTAAACAAAATTTTCATATTATTTCAGATGTTTTGAAATATTGAGCACCACTCCAATTGCACACATAAGAATTGCGAGCGATGTTCCTCCGTAACTAATAAATGGCAATGGAACTCCTGTAATTGGCATGAGCGCAACCATGGATGCAATATTTTCAAATGCCTGAACCACAATCCAAGATCCGATTCCAATCACAACGTATTTAGAAAATTTATCAGGTGCGCGTTTTGCGATTTCAAATAATCGCCAAAGAAGCACAAGAAACATGGCAACCACAAACGTAGCAACAAAAAAACCCATCTCTTCTCCGATCACGGCAAAAATAGAATCCCCTGCAACCTCAGGCAAATATTGAAATTTTTGACGTGAGTGTCCGTATCCAAATCCAAAAAATCCCCCTGCACCAAGCGCAAGCATTGCTTGATTGATATGATACCCGATTCCTTGCGGATCTAATTCAGGATGTAAAAACGTTGTAAATCGCTCTGCGCGATACGGACTGATGGCGACAAGAAACCAGATACCAGCCAATCCTGTTGCAATAAGTCCGGCAATGTATTGAACGGGCGCACCCGCAACAAAATAAACAATGAGCGACATTGCGGCAAGAATGGTCATACTTCCTGTATCCGGCTGCAAAATCATGAGAAGGGCGATGATCCCGAGAACGGAAAGAAATGGGATAAGACCCGTGTTGATGTCTCGAACCCCTCGTTCATCACGCGCCCCAAGCCATCCCGCAAGATAAAAAAGAAATGTCAGCTTCACGATTTCTGAGGGCTGCACCGAAAAAAATCCTCCGACCGAAACCCAGCTGTGTGATGTTCCAAATCCACCAGAAAATCCAGGGATAAAAACCAAAATAAGGAGTCCAATGGAAACAAGCAATAAATTCCACGCATGTTTTTTCCAAAACGTGTATGGAATACGCGTAAACACAATCAGACCTGCAATTCCTGGAATCAA
This sequence comes from Candidatus Uhrbacteria bacterium RIFOXYB2_FULL_45_11, assembly GCA_001791715.1. GTDB lineage: Bacteria > Patescibacteriota > Patescibacteriia > UBA9934 > GWF2-40-263 > XYB2-FULL-45-11. The sequence goes on from MGFD01000033.1 coordinate 9,807, forward strand.
TCCAAAAATAATCTGGTGTTTTAAAAAATAATAACTGTCTCCGAACTGTTTATAGGCATTTGGTGAGGACGCAGAAAGAAGCATGATAAGCCCAAACAGAATCATGGCGGAAACAATTCCGATCAAACCATAATCAATTGTTCCGCGATCGTGAGGAGAGGCCATAAAAATGGTTGGATCGTTTCTTACATCAATGCATCGAGCAATATGACTGCCACACCAAGAGCTGCCGAAACCATAGAAACAACCCAGAGTCGCATAACGATTTGTGGTTCCGGCCAGTCAATTGCCTCCAGGTGATGATGAAACGGCGCAGATCGCAACAGTTTTTTGTGAAAAACACGCTTCCAAAAAACCTGCACAATCACAGAAAGTGACTCGAGAACAAAAACCAATCCAATCAACGGAAGAACAAACGCCGTGTTTGTAAGCATGGCCACAATACCGAGCGTCACTCCAAGCGACATCGCCCCCGTATCTCCCATAAAAAAGGCTGCCGGATGAATGTTAAACCATAAAAAGGCAAGAAGTGCGCCAAGGATCACTCCACAAAACACAGCAAGATCATAACGCCCTTGCGAAAACGCAATGATGGCGTAAGCCGCAAATGAAGTCATGAGTGTTCCTCCCGCAAGACCATCCAAACCGTCCGTTTCATTCACAGAAAATGCGGTCGCAACAATGACTAAAATGAAAAATGGGACATACCACATGCCAATGTTGAAATCTCCAATAAACGGCACGTGTAAAAGATCCCAATCAAGTTTCACTCGAAACCACCAAGCCCCAACGGTTGCAATCGCCGTATAAATCAATAATCGATAACGCATCCGCAACCCCCCACCCTTTGGACCGATTCCCTTCACGTTATAGTAATCATCTAAAAATCCAACAAGGGCGGACGCAACAAGCGCCCCGAGCGGCAAAAGTGTTTGTGAACGTGATAAAAAGTTTAAATGACCCAAAAGAGATTCGGCACTCACACGCGGCGCAATAAACGAAAATAAGACCGCAAGAAAAAGAACCGTTCCCCAAATAAGCAATCCTCCCATAGTTGGCGTTCCTTGTTTCTTTGCGTGCAATTTTGCAAAGACAGGAGCATCCACAATGGCACGAATTGATTTTCCCATTTTCCATGCCTTGAGTTGATGAACAAGAAGTGGAGCCCAAGCAAATGCAAATAAAAACGCAATGGAACTCAAAACTAAAATGCGAACGATTTCAAACGATTTAAGCGGCATAGGATAAATTAAGAAGAACAATAAGCGCCATCGCAACAAACAAAAGAAATTCTAAAACAACCGACGCAATCGCAACCATCGTTGCGAGCAATTTTTCTTTTCTGAATGCAATGGTTTGCAAAATCAAATGAAACAAAAACAATCCCAGCCCAAGAGCAGGAATGATAAATATTTGATGCCATGCACCCAAGCGATCGACACCGAGATAAATATTATAATGAAGAGGAATGTACGGACGAGACTCTGCAAGAGGAACAATGCGCCAAATAGGTAAGGCGATATCAAGCGCTAAAAAAAAGAACGCCAATACAAAACACCAAGCTCCGATTTTTGTTCGAAGCCACTCTTTAGCGTCTGTGAAAAAAAATTGAACGCGTTTTGAAAATTTCATGCACTAAACAGAAACAACTTCTGTAATGGACGGAATAGCATCTTTAAGCGCAGCCTCAACACCCATCTTTAAGGTGATTTGAGACATGGGACACCCAACACACGCTCCTTGCATTTTTACACTCACAACACCTGTTTTTTCATCGTATCCCGCAAACTCAATTCCTCCACCATCCATACGGAGTGATGGACGGATCATGGTCAGTACCTCTTCAATTTTAGCCTGTATTGTTTGTTCCATAACAAAAACAGTGTATCAAACATAACGCTTGAGGTACAGATTACAGATAAAAAATACAGATATACAAATAGAAACAAAAGACAGGAAACATGAAGTTCCCTGTCTTTATCTGTATATCTGTATGCAGCCATCTGTAATCTGTACCTCAATTATCTTTTTTCTTGAATACTTGCGAATCGACGTGTTGCGAGGACTCCGTGGAAATTCTTCATTTTCTTCTGTGTGAATTTCACGAAACCGTCCATTGCCGCGTACAACGTGTCATCTTTTCCTTTTTTGACATTCAATCCTGGGTGAATTTTTGTTCCGCGTTGGCGAACCAAAATTTGTCCAGCTTTGATAATTTGTCCATCGGAGATCTTTACCCCAAGACGCTTTGACACGGAATCGCGTCCAAGCGAGGTAGACCCTCCGGCTTTCTTATGTGCCATAGAAAATAGTAAATAGTTGATTCGTCCGAAAGTATAAAGAAAAAGGCTATTTCCGTCAAGTATTTTCAGAGTGTTATCCCCATTTCTGGTATTAAAGGCTTTTCGAGCTTTTTTCAAAGAAAAAGCCAGGTTCCTGTAAAGGAAACCTGGCTAGAGTTTACGGAGTCGCATTCTCAAGCGCCTGTTTGGCGCGTGGAGAAAGCTCCTCGGAACCATCGGACGACCGCGACGCACGTGCCCTGCGAGGTGCAAAGGACGGGGTAGCTGCGACCGGAACTATAGGTGCGGGCGCCAGAGTCGGAGCCGAAGCTACGGGCGCCGGAGCCGTTGGAATTGATGGCGTGATGGATGCGGGTCCTGCTACGAAGAACGGCCACCAGAACACAATGAGCAGTAGAATTGAGACGACCACGATCGCGATCCCGGGACGATGGTCCGTCGCGGTGTCCCATCGACGATAGGCCCACTTGCCCACGATCGCAACACCAATCGTTGCAAGAACAACGATAAACGGCCCGTAGTTCACCATGCCCCATTGGCCAGCGAACGGACGATTCCACATCGCTAAGACGAGGAGTGCGATCACCAAATAGGCAGCTGCCATGTAGGCCGGTTGCCAGTTCTGGCGGTACACCAGCCGTCCAACCCACAAGAGAAAGATGGATGCGAAAAAGATCTCGAGCAAAGAAACCATGTAACCTCCTCGTCGCGAGCCGCGACGCTAGAACTTGTGATAGAGAACGTACAACCCAGCACCAAGCACGAGGTACTGGACGATCAGCACGGAAAAAGCGTATCGCAGCGCAAGTGACGTCTTGCGGACATTTGCAACGATCATATTGATCGCTAGCATGCTGAGCACAATGTCTATGATTGGAATCTGCGCATCGAGATTCGATGCGGTCAGACAGACATGAAATACACCTACCACAAGCGCAATACTCGCCGGATCCGACTCATGAGCCGTAATCCAAACTCCAAGTCGCGCGAGTACAATGACGCTCACGCTGTATCTGACCACGTGCCGGAAATCGACACCGATCTTGAATTTCCATAGAGCGAACATCACTCCGAGCGTAAGCCCGGAAATGTATAGCGCGCCCACGAGAAACGAGACTATCGAAACAACCTCTACTTTGGAAGGAACTTCCTTCATGCCTGTCTCCATCGATCACCTCCCGGATTTGCTAAAATCAGATTTGAGACGGATAAACATACCATAAAATGGGCGTTTTGTCAACCATACACCCATCCTTCGCTGAAGCTTCGGAGGGTGATTCGGCATTTGCCGAATCAAAAAATCGCCTTTTTAGGGGCGATCGAGATTATTCCTCGGCGGAGTCGTTGGGTTCGGCGGGCTTTTGCCAGCCTGCGTCCAAGAACTTCAGGAATTCACGGCATTTGCCACGGTAATACGTGGTCGAGAGCTCTGGTGGAACGAGTCCGTACAGATATTCGCGACGTTCTTTCAAGTCCGCCCTCGAAAACTGCACGCGCAGGATGCGTCCAAGCTGCTCATTTGCAGCCGGAACCACTTCTTCGCTCAAGGTCAGAAGCATCCGGTCGAGGTTTCCAGCCATGATGCGGTTCATCATGTATGTCGGCCCTTTCAGCTTTGCGCGGACCATAAGACCAATGTAGGCCTCGTACTTGATCTTGAACCGTGTGCCGTCGAACAAATGGATCACGAATCCCTCTTCGTTCGTCACAGTCCGATCTTTCATAGAAGCGATAAGCTTCGTAAGATCACCGATCGGATCGGCAAGCTTTGAAAACAGTGGTCCATTCGTCTGAGCAGGCAACTTGAGTCGCTTCGCGATTTCCCAAAGGAATTCTTCGGGGCTAGGCATAGTGGTAATGGAACCGAGAATGATGTCTTCGAGCGTTTCGCGATTGTACGCACCAAGCAAGACAAACTCACTCTGCCCATCATAATTCACATGCACTTTCGTTGCCGGATCGATCAGTTCAACAAGAATGGTCTGATTTGGGTTGAACACGTGTTTCCACCCACAGCGTTCCTCGTAACGACGCAACATCGTCGTTCCAAGCTTCGCACTTGGACTTCCGAAGGTACCGCGCGTCGTAAAGAGGAGACTCCCCTTATACTCGAAGATGATACCAAGGTGGCCATCCATCTTCTTCGTCGCGTTCCAGCCGTAGATCGCTCCGCCATGAAAATGCGCCAGCTTCTGGAGAATCGTCTCAAGCATCGTCTCCGGATGTTCATTCAGGTTGAAGAACTTGGGGAACGGATGCGCAACGAGTCGTCCTGTCACGAGTTCAAAAACAATGCCACGGCACATACGCAGAGCAAGCGTCCAACCTTCTGGATGCCCATGCAGTGTGTTGTGTGCCGTCGATGAATAGTTGAACATGACAAGCGGAAGTTCCGGATGGAAATCTGCCGTGAACAGCGCGTGGATCGGCGGCATGCCTGGAGCGATCGGATAATGAAATGCATGAATGAGAAACGTTTGTTCCTCTTTCGCCCACGCACGAAATTTCTCACGCGAGTCAATTCCCGCAAGACCCATTCGATGCACGATCGCAGACAATGCCATGATCCCTTCACGACGCAATTCCAAATTCATGAGACAACTCCCTCGTATGTAAATGAACGAGGGCGGAGCGTAACAATAAAAGACACCCATCGTCAAGGGACAGTGGGTGTCTTTTTTTTATTTTTCGACTTCTTCGCCTTCTCAGTCCTTTCCGCCCTTCTTCCCTACCGCCGCCTTCACAAACGCTTTAAACAACGGATGTGGACTGAGTGGTCTTGATTGAAACTCTGGATGAAATTGAACCCCAACAAAGAATGGATGATTCTTCAGCTCCACAATCTCCACCAAATCTTGTTCTGGGTTTACTCCCGAGATCACGAGCCCAGCCTTTTCTAACGCCTCGCGATATTCATTATTGAATTCGTAGCGATGTCGATGGCGTTCATCGACCTGTGGCGCGCCGTACGCTTTTCGTGCCGTCGTGTTTGCCGCGAGTTTGCATGGATACGAACCAAGACGCAACGTTCCGCCATAATTTCCCTCTTTGATCTTTTCATCTTGCCCAGGCAACAAATGAATCACAGGATGTTTTGTTTTTGGATTGATCTCTGTTGTGTTTGCATCCTTTAACTTCAAAACATTGCGAGCGTACTCAATCACCGCACATTGCATCCCATAACAAAGTCCAAGGTACGGAATCTTATTTTCACGACAATAGCGAATCGCTTTAATCTTTCCCTCAATTCCGCGCGAACCAAATCCTCCCGGAATCACAACGCCGTCGAGGTCACTCAATTCTTTGAGCTTCGCCGGTGATTTCTCGTACGCTTCCGAATTTAGCCAGACTAACTTTGGTGTGCGACCATTCGCCCACGATGCATGTTTAATGGCTTCGATCACCGAAATGTATGCGTCCGAAAGTGTGAAGTCTCCGGTTGAGAAATATTTTCCAATGACACCAATCTTTACTTCCCCTTTTGTGTTTGCGATCGAAGTCAGTAATTTTTTCCACTTCACCACTTTCTTTTCTGGCAATTCTTTCATGCCAAATGATTTTAAAATCTTTTCCCCGAACTTCTGTTGTTCAAACACGATCGGAATTTCATAGATCGATTTTACATCCGGTGCTCCAATCACTTGATCCGCATGCACGTTTGAGAACATGGCGAGTTTTGCTTTACGAGGTTCATCAATCTGAAGTGTTGATCGAGCGATCACAAAGTCAGGATACAATCCTGCAGCCATCATGGTACGCACGGCTTGTTGTGTTGGTTTTGTTTTCATTTCTCCAAGCGTTCCTGGAACCGGCATGTAGCTTACAAGAATGTTTCGCACTTGATCCGGATACTTCATGCGCATCAATCGAGCGGCTTCCAAAAACAAAATATTTTCATATTCCCCAACCGTTCCGCCAATTTCAATCAAGGTAAAATCTGCATTTGCCCGCTCTGTTGCGTGCTCAATACGTTCAATCACTTCATTTGGAACATCTGGAACAACCTGAACGGTTCGTCCTCCATAACCAAGGTTGCGCTCGCGTTGAATCACCGATTGATACACACGACCTGTTGTCATGTAGTTGATCGATAAAATCGACGTTTCCAAAAAACGCTCATAGTTTCCAACATCTTGATCGCACTCATCCCCATCAACCGTCACAAAAACCTCCCCGTGTTCAACCGGATTCATGGTTCCTGCGTCCACGTTAATATACGGATCGATTTTAATCGCCGTTACTTTGTAACCCTTTTCTTGAAGAACTCGCCCGAGTGATGCTGTTGCTGCACCTTTTCCAACACCGGACATAACACCACCAACAACGAATATGAATTTGTGAGACATAGGAGAAAAGTAGAAAGTAGAGAGTAGAAAGGAGGAAACGAGAATTAGGGAACGAGGGGTTTTTCAAATGCATTGGCGAGGACGCTTGCGGAGAGCTCGTCTGCGGTAGCTTGCCGAAGAGCGGACTTCTCCCGCAGCCAATGTATTTGAGCAACCCCGAGCGAATACACGTGCAAACGAAAACAGAGTTAAAAAACTCTGTTTGGGGTTTAAACACCTTCGATGGTTAATCGAATTTCAGCTTCAAAATCATGCGGGAGCTCGATTGTGATGGTCTTTGTACCAGGATTCTTGATTGGCTCAACAAGACTCACCATTTCTTCTTCGACATCAAATCCTGCTTTTTTTAAAGCTTTTGCAATGATCTTTTTTGTGACGGCTGCATAAAGCACACCGTCCTCATTTACTTTTTCTTCCACGGTGATTTCATAGCCATCGAGCTTCTCCGCGAGCTTGCCCGTGGCCGCAATCACCTTTTGTGATTGTTTCTTTGCGATTGTTTCACGCTCTTTCATTTTTCGCAAAGCTTCTTCTGTTGCAGGAACAGCCAAGTTTTGCGGAAACAAAAAGTTTTGCGCGTGTCCATCAGAGACTTCCACAACCGTTCCCTCTTTTCCTAATGTTTGAACCGTTTCAAGAAGAATTACTTTCATATGGACGTCAGTATATCACATGAGGACTTTCAGATCTGCAAGAACTTCCTCCACATGTTTCTCTGGCTTTACGTCTTCATAAATCTTTACGATTTTCCCTTTTGGATCGATCAGGAATGACCATCGTTTGGTTCCCATGTATTCGCGACCCATAAACTTCTTCTTTCCCCAGACGCCGTAATCTTTAACAAGTGTCTTTTCTTCATCCGCAAGAAGCGTAAATGGGAGCTCATATTTGAGAGCAAACTTGGCATGACTTTTTGACGAATCAACGCTCGCCCCAAACACAACAAGACCGAGTTTCTTGAACTTTGGAAAATTGTCACGCATGGAACACGCTTCTTTTGTGCATCCCGGCGTGTCATCTTTTGGATAAAAATAAAGCAAAACCCATTTTCCCTTTTGATCTTTCAAAGAATGAGGTTTCCCGAGCTGATCCAGTAATGAAAAATCCGGAGCTTTGTCGCCAAGTTTGAGTTTCATAGGGAAAGAAAAAACAAGTGAATAAAAAGAAAAAGTAGTTTTCAAAAATAGAACATGAAATAAAACGAAAAACGTTTCCTCCCCTTTCTACTTTCTACTCTCTACTTTCTCCTTTTTTCCTTACTTACACATCTTACAAGACTTCTTTACAAGCATTGAGACGGCCGAGAGTCCAACCAAGATGTAAACAATCTTGACGACCATTGGCCATGCACCAAAGAGCACTTCAACAAGGTTCCAGTTAAACAAACCGACAAGACCCCAGTTGAGTCCACCAATGAGAACAAGTCCCCAAGCAACACAATGCATGTTGCATTTTTCACCTTTCATCATCATAGAAAAAAATTACGGAATAAAACTTCAAACTAAAGATATTTTATCAAGAAATCCCAAAGTCGTCGCGTACTGTGGATAAGTTTAAAGTCAAGAGAGGTGTGGAAAAGTTCCAAAGATCGAATATGCGTTCGCAGAATCAAAAGAAAAGCGGTAAGATGTCACAAAATACTTTTTTCTATGATCATCTCCACAAAAAATTCAGGAATTTCTGCAAAAGAACTTGGGACTGCGGCAAAACAACTCGAATCATATCGGAGACATCTTGTCAGCGTTCAAGAAAAAGGCGGATTTGATGATCTTGAATGCTCGATCAATCTTCCATTTTCAACACATCTTGATGCAATTCTTGAAAAAGCAGGAGCGTATCGAACCAAGCAATTAAAAATGGTCGTTGTGATTGGTATTGGCGGGTCAAATCTTGGGACACAGGCTGTTTATGACGCGCTTCCACAAAAAAGCGTCGAGATGTTGTTTCTCGATACAGTATCGAGCGCGCGTTTTTCTTTGGTTCTCGAAAAACTCACAAAACACCTTAAAAACAAAAAACAATTCCTGATCGTATCGATTAGCAAATCTGGTGGAACAACGGAGACAATGGCAAATACAGAGGCACTTTTGTCTGCGCTCAAAAAACCGTATGGCGATATTCGCGATCGTCTGGTCGTCATTAGCGATGACGGATCGAAGTTTTCAGAAGCGGCAAAGAAACAAAAAATCGATCACCTCGGAATGCAAACAAAGGTTGGTGGTCGATACAGTGTCTTTTCGGCCGTCGGACTTTTTCCACTTGCCGTTGCTGGATTTAATGTTCACAAACTTGTTGAGGGCGCACGGGCAGCTGTTGAAGACGGTCTCTTGGGTGACACCACACAAAATCACGCGCTTGTTTCTGCACATACAACATATGCGCATGCAAAAAAAGGCCGATCCATTCACAACACGTTTCTTTTTGCCCCAGAACTTGAATCGCTCGGAAAATGGTATCGCCAACTCATGGGCGAAAGCATTGGAAAAGAAAAAGATCTTGATGGACGCATTGTGCATACCGGCATCACACCCATTGTTTCGATTGGCTCCACCGATTTGCATTCCATGGCTCAACTCTACTTTGGCGGACCCGATGATAAATTTACGAACATTGTTTCTGTTCAAGCCTCTGCACACGTTTCCATCCCGTCAAAACTTGTCTTTCCGAACATGGTCGAGCATCTTCCAAGAAAATCACTCGATGAACTCATGTCCGCAATCGTGGGTGGCGTCACAGCGACCTATCAAAAACTCAAACAGCCATTCCTCTCGATCGAACTTGAGGCTGTTTCAGAAAAAGAGCTTGGGTATTATCTTCAATTTCGGATGGTGGAGATGATGTATCTTGCGCAGCTCA
>MGFD01000034.1 GCA_001791715.1 Candidatus Uhrbacteria bacterium RIFOXYB2_FULL_45_11
TTGAACAGCTCTCTTGATTCAGAAGAAATTGAAGACATTCAAGCAGAAGCGCGCTCAGGTGCGCTCAAAATTTTATACATTGCTCCAGAGCGTTTAGCCCGCGTAGAGTTCCAATTATTTTTGCGATCGCTCCGTGTGAGTCTTCTTGCCATTGATGAAGCTCACTGTATCTCAGAATGGGGTCATGATTTTCGCCCAGAATATCGCAACTTGAAGGAACTGAAACGATCCTTTCCAAACGTTCCTGTCGTCGCCCTCACCGCAACCGCCACCATGCGTGTGCGCACAGATATTCTCTCACAGCTAGACATGCCGGACGCATTTGTCTTTTTGTCGAGCCACAACCGCCCCAATCTTCACTACACCGTCAAACCAAAACTCCAGTCCTTCGCACAACTCGTTGCGCTCTTAAAAACACGCAAAGGCGAATCCATCATCATTTATTGTTTTTCTCGTAAAGACACAGAATCGCTCGCAGAAGATTTAAACAAAGCGGGTTATAAATCCGCGCCATATCACGCCGGACTCTCCGCGGATGTCAGATCAAAAACCCAAGAACGATTTATTCGTGATCAAGTTTCGATTATTGTCGCCACGATTGCCTTCGGCATGGGAATCGATAAACCAGATGTGCGATTGGTCGTTCACATGGATCTCCCAAAAACTGTGGAAGGCTATTACCAAGAAACCGGACGTGCGGGCCGCGACAGTTTGCCGTCTGATTGTGTTTTGTTTTACTCGTACGGAGACAAACGCAAACAAGATTTCTTTATTCAACAAATCGAAGACGAACAAGAACGCGCGCTTGCAGAAAAAAAACTTTCGCAAGTCATTGAATATGGCGAGTTGCGTTCTTGCCGCAGAAAATTCCTCCTCGAATATTTTGGCGAACCCGTCGAACTTGAAAACTGCGGCACATGCGATAACTGTTCGAGTGAACCCGCAGAAATTCATGACGCCACAGAAGTCTCCCAAAAAATTCTTTCCGCCGTTCTCAGAACAGGAGAACGTTTTGGGCTCGCGTATATTTGCGATGTCCTCAGAGGATCCAAACAAAAAAAGATTCTCGAAAACAATCACGAAAATCTTTCTGTATACGGCGTGGCAAAAAATATTCCGCTTCAACAATTGCGTGAGTACATGGATTTGTTGCTCGTAAAAAAATATCTCGTAAAACAAATGGGCGAGTTCCCTACCATTGGCGTGAGTGCCATGGGCAAAGTCGCGCTGCGTGATCGTGAAGTCATCTTGCTTCCAAAACCAAAAACGTTCGCTGTTGCGATGCAGCCGAAAAAAGGCACGGACGAGAACGCGCTTCCTTACGAATCCGCGCTTTTCGAAGAACTTCGCGCGCTTCGCCGCTCCATTGCGGAAGAACAAAACGTTCCGCCGTTCGTTATCTTTGGAGACAAAACACTCCAAGAGATCGCGTATTATCTTCCACAATCTCTTCCAAGCTTCGGAAAGATCTTTGGAGTCGGTGAACGCAAGCTGAAACAATTCGGCGCACAGTTCTTGGCGGTCGTACAAACGTATGCAAAGACACACAATCTCACAGAGCGCACACAAGAAGTAGACATTGATGCGCCGCCCGTACGTACGTCGAGTGTAACGCGTGACAGTTCAACATTTCAAAAAACAAAAGAACTTCTTGAAAAGAAATTTGATATCGAACAAATCGCAAAAGAGCGCATGCTAAACAAAAGCACAGTCGTACAACATATTTTGAAACTTGTGGAAGAAGACCCAGATTTGGATGTCATGCACTTAAAACCGCCCGCAAAACAATTTACAGAGATTGAAAATGCATTCAAACAATCGCCAACAAAATTATTGACGGCCGTGTTTAATATCCTCGAGGGGAAATATACGTATGAGGAGTTAAGGATTGCACGATTGTTTTTGTAAAGAAAAAACCACCCCAGATTTTCAGGATGGCAGAGTAACTATTTCCACTTCGGTACGTACTTCGGATCGTTCCGCATGTCGATCTCTGTTTTGTCTTTGAAGCATTTCAGCAATCGATTTGCCTCTTCTCGACTAAATATACTTCCGAAGACACACAAGCTAACAAACGTTTGTTTTTTGGGAAACTCATCATACGTGACTTCCGCTTGCGCAATCACGTTTTGATCGGCGTCTGTCCAGACACACACTTGCGTGAGTACCTCATCATGAAAGTATCCATGATCTTCGATATGAACCAATGTCACGTCGAGATGCGCCTCGGACAACGCACGCTCTGCATCCATGAGATCGACTTTTCGACGCATCCATTGTTCGTGTGTCCAAAGATTTCCGAGTGCGCAACGAAGGAGCAAACACGTTCCGAGATCCAGTTGCGGTGCCAGGCACAAAAAAAGCGAGTCAAACCGGCGGCTGTAGCCGAACGATTCCGTGATCTGATTCTGTCGTTTGAAAAATCGATGTTCGTAATGAGCACGAAACGGCCGACCACCGAGTCCCACAAAGGGAGTGTCGAGCAGATCAATCATTTGCGAATGTTGCACATCCGCAGAATAGATCAACTCACCGAACCAAGGTTCCGTGCGAGGTTTCAGCCACGGATCCAAGAGTAGCTCTGGCGACGACAGTTTGCGATCAACACGTCGGAGATCCATGTCAATTGTGATCACGTACGCGACGTCGATCGGCATCTTTGGGTCTTTGACGAAGATCGTCGAAAGGCTGCGGCCGCGTTGGCTCGCTTCCAAAATCTGATCCACGATTCCCTTCGGAAGAATGTCGGTGACGCCAGTACTTTCGCCCATGTATACACTGATCGTTGTCGGTCTCACATACGAAATGACCTTGAATCCAAGATCCTCATGCGCACCGAACCAGGCTGCGGCTTCAGATATGACTCGATCGGAAATACGACGAACGACTGTAAACACGACGCTTCTCCTTCGTTCCAACGTGGAACGGACGCAGAGTATCAAAATAAAGCCGAATGTCAACCACATCGTTCGCGAACGACATGATTGACAAAATGCCATTTTTTTGATAGACTTCCGAGTCTCTTTTTGTCTTTAGATACAGTATCTAAACTGATGAGTCCTGTAAGGACGAAACAAAAGGAGAACGATGATCATAGATTTTTCCGTCAAAGAACTGGATCAAAATTTTGACACGACCGCACCTATCGTTCCGCTTTGTATCGTAATGGACACGTATCACGTCAACCGGCTTGCAAGGACTTGCTTTCGCGGAAAGGATCTGAAGAAGGCCGGGAACTTCTGTCGATGGAACAGTATCAGGGAATTTATTTGTGATGACGAAGTCCAAGACCAACTCTTCCCTGAGTTGCTGGAATCCATCCAAGAAATGAGCACGCGGCCTTTGGAACGAAGGACATATACGTTAAGTATCGAGCTTGAAAACCCGGTGGGTTGGAGCGCAACGCTTCCAAGTTCCATGCTCCCGGCCGACGCTCTGTTTGTGCCCTTTCATCCCAACGAATATACGGATGCGTTTCTTTTGGAAGACCACGCTTTCAAAGCTCCGCTCACGCACGAAATCACCATCGTCTGTGAGATCGACTATTTCGCAAACAGGAATTTTTGGGTGGTCGCCGTTAAGACGATCTATCCCGGAGAGTCTGTGCAGCTTGGTTTCGCGAAAAACAAGAAAACCAAGTTCATCCCCGCATCCGAAGCTGTATTTCTCGACTTCGATCGCGACGGCGAATAAACCCTCTTCCCGTAAGATTTTTCTTACGGTTTTTTATTTTTCAGGTTCTGTATAATTCACAAATTCTCCAAATGGACTTTCAATCTGATACGCGGAGTCCGTTTGTTTTTTTACGTATCGATGTGCAAGTGGCACTTTCCCTTTTCCGCCCGGCAGATCGATCACATATCGCGGCAACGCAATTCCCGTCACGCGCCCCTGAAGTTCACGCATAATCTCTATCCCCCGCTCGATCGGCACGCGAAAATGATTCGTTCCTTTTGCGAGGTCGAGTTGATGTAAGTAGTACGGAACGACACGCATGTTCGTAAGTTTCTTGAACAACATCTCGAGAATCACAGAATCATCATTCACTCCACGAAGCAACGGCCCTTGATTGTGCACAACAATTCCTGCGTCGACAAGCTTCGCGATCGCCTCCACATTCTCGGGCGCGATCTCATTTGGATGATTAAAGTGTGTGACGATGTACATTGGATGCGTTGCGTCTGAGTATCTTCGAAGCAGCTCAACGAGACGATTCGTGATACGTGATGGAAGATTCACCGGCACACGTGTATGGATGCGAATGCGCGAGACGGTCGACACAGATCGCAATCGAGAAAACCAGTCTTCGAGTTGCTCGTCGAGCAGTGTGAGCGGATCACCACCTGTGAGAATCACTTCGTCGACTTCGGGATGTGCCCTGAGATAGGCAACGATCCGATCGCGATCTTCCGCACTCGGACCCGGAGTCGCCTCACCCGTTTTTGTTCTGCGAAAACAGAATCGACAAAAGAGCGAACAGAAAAATGTTGCATACACGAGCACACGATCCGGATAGCGATGCGTCAGAAACGGAATCGGCGATTTCGCTTCGTCTCCGATCGGATCGGTGAGTTCTTCTGGCGAAAATCGCAATTCGCGATCGGATGGAACGCACATGAGAAGAATCGGATCGTTAGGATTTTTGAAATCAATAAGTCTCAGAGTGTGAGGCGTGATCGACAAACGCATGTTCGCGAGAACCTCGCGCATATGATCTTTATTTTCGATCGGGATGTATTGCTCTAGCTCGTCGAGAGTCCTTACGCAATTTTGTAATTCGATTTGCCATTGTTGCATAAAATATATTTCCCGAGCTTGTCGAGGGACTGCTACATATCAGGCTTTCGACAAGCTCAAGCGATAAAATAAACAGAAAACCGTCTGCGGAATGCAAAACGGTTTAAAAAAACAGAGTGAATAAAAACATCAACCCTGTTTAAGGTCCATTCTTTGGTGGTTGATAAATCGATTGCGTCACCATAATAAAATGAGCTTACGCAATAAGAACAAACAATACAAGGACAAACGACCCATCCTTCGCTCGATGCGAGCTACGGAGGGTGATTCCGTCGATCGGAATCAAAAAACTCCCAAATCAGGAGTTTAAATGGCGAGCGGCATCCATGTGTGAATAGGCTGTGTTGGTTCAACAGTTCCGTGTTGTTCTGCGGCTGTAAGAACGGCGCGAAGACATGGGTATTCGATTGCGAAATCATGTGTCCCAATACACCAGTTGTGCGGCTCCGTTGCATTGCGCGCGTTCAACTCTTCAAGTGTCATCCAAGCAAATTGTTCGACCTCGCCTTTTTGTGGAATGAGTTTGTGTGCGGGAATATCTGTAAGTGTCACGAACTCACGAATCCAAATGCGGGCACGATCAAGTTTTGTTGTGCGCCAATGAATGAGCGAAGACGCATCGATCTTAATTCCAGACTCTTCAAACAACTCACGGTGCGCATTTTCTTCATATGATTCATCGTGTCCAACATGTCCGCCAAGATGTGTCATCCACACACCGGCCAAACGTTCTTTCTCGAGCGAACGTTGATGACAAAGCACTTCGCCCTTCGAGTTCAAAACGTAAATATTCGTCGTCTGACACCACACACCACGCGCTATCGCTTCTGAACGAGGAATGATTTCACCCGTTGGTTCACCGGTGAATTCCGAAATAACAGGAAGTAACTCCATAAAGGGTTTTGGGCAACAATCCTCCTTCGCTCTGCGAGAGCTTCGGAGGATGATTTCGACAAGCGAAATCAAAAAAAGGCCCGTGAAAGCTAAGAATAAATCTTTTGCTTTCTTATCCCAAAATGTTCGTTTCATTCACAGGAATGGATTTGAGGAAAAATCCCCAAATCCGAATGAAAATTAATCTTGAGACAAGTCAGCAACAACTAAAATACCAGAAAATCAAAATTCTGTCTAGGACAATATATTTAATCATCCTCATCCACCATCTTCAAGACCACCTCCCATTCCAATTCTTTCACGGGTTGCACCGATAATCTCATGTGCGTCACAAGCGCCATGTTCTTCAACACAGGATTCTTTTTCACTTCATCAAGAGAGATTTCTCGAGCAAGTTTCTTCACGGGTTTGATATCCACCATGCTCCAATCTCCTTCTGCGGCCGATGCGTCTCGATACGCTTCCCGCACAACCTTCGCAATCCCAACAATACATTTCCCTTCGACCGAATGATACACAAAAACAAGATCCCCTTTTTTCATCGCACGAAGATTATTGCGCGCCAAATAATTACGAACCCCATCCCAATGCCCGATTTTATCGCGAACAAGATCATTCCAGGAATACGTTGACGGTTCTGTTTTAAGAAGCCAGTGGTGCATAGATGAGCAGTATAGCATCAATCATTGACAATCGATGTATTTTCTGGCATATTCCCCACACACTTCCGGAGGTTTTTATGGCAAATTTGAGGAAAGCTGTATTCATTGATCGCGATGGTGTTCTCAATGAACTCGTTGATCGTGGCGAAGGATTTTGTCTGGGAGGAAAGCCGATTCGGTATACCGCCCCATTCACTATGCAAGAGCTGCGCTTGAAACCAGACGTCCAGATCGCTCTTGAGCTCATTGCAAAAAAAGGCTACCAGCGGATTCTGGTAACAAACCAACCAGACATCAAGGCCGGACGCATAAACCCAACAGAGTTCGAACAGATGATGGATCTCTTTCGCGCTCTGCCGCTCAATGCCGTCTATGTATGCAAGCATCTTCCAAATGATGGGTGCAATTGTCGCAAACCACTTCCTGGAATGTTGCTCAACGCGCGCGATGAACAGTTCGTCGACATGCACAACTCATTCATGATCGGTGATCTCGAAACGGATGTCCAAGCAGGACAAGCTGCCGGCGTCCGCACAATTCGTTTGTGTAATGAAATGGAACCCACAAATGCAAATCATCGTGTTCTCAACATTATGGAAGCAGCAAAATTGCTCCCATAACATCTTTTCCCCAACGAACATTCGAAGGGGATTTTTTATTTCTATCCCACCAAACAAAAACATCCACTCATGTGGATGTTTTTTGCAGGCATGATCAGAATCGAAACTCGCATCATGCAGATCATTTTACGCTTTTATTGATTCCAGCATGGCGTTCGATAAAAACTCTGGCAATGCTTGATGATAGACGCGATAGTGTTCTGCAAACCGCTCATCTGCCACATACATTTCTGCAAGACCGCGATACATTTCGTCTGTACAATCATAGAATTTATGAATGATCCCGCGATGTGA
>MGFD01000035.1:0-6437 GCA_001791715.1 Candidatus Uhrbacteria bacterium RIFOXYB2_FULL_45_11
CATTTCACAACCCGCACCTTCTTTTCAGAATGTGCCAGCCTTTAAAAAAGGCGCGTCCGACTTCGTCAAAATCAGTCTTGGTGATTACAAAGGCAAGTGGCTCGTGTTCTTCTTCTATCCACGAGACTTCACATTTATTTGTCCAACAGAATTAAAAGGCTTCGCACAACACAAGTCAGAGTTCCAAGCATTGAATGCGGAAGTCCTCGCCTGTTCCACAGATTCTGAATGGTCTCACAAGAACTGGTTTGAAAAAGATCTCCCAGATGTTGATTACCCAATCCTTGCAGACAACACACATGAAATCTCGAAAGCCTTTGATGTCTATAATGCAGACGAAGGTCTTGCGGAACGCGGAAGCTTTATCATCGATCCAGAAGGAATCGTTCGTTACGCACTTATTAGTTCTGGATCCGTCGGCCGCTCGGTGACTGAAACCGTTCGCGTACTGAAAGCGTTGCAAACGGGCGAACTTTGCCCAATGGAATGGTCAGAAGGCGGAAAGACGCTCGGAAAAGCGTAAACAAAAAAACATCGCGATGAACTCGCGATGTTTTTATTTAGGCTGCCATTTCTTCTGCTGGAGGAAGAGACGCCAAAGCCTTATCAATAAGTTTCAGATACCCAACAGCATCGTCTTGTGCATGAACAGCGCTTTCTGCTATTTCTGCCATTTCCATTTTATCTTTGCTATTAGTCTCTCTTGTAGCTCTGTCCATCCACTTTGCATAATCTTCTTCTTTTTTACTCATCCATCGAACAACATTTAAACGCAGCAAATTCAACATGAATGTCTTTGTTTTGGCATCAAGATCTGACTCAGGTAATTTATCAACATATTCTTGAATAGCCTCATTCATTTCAGCTTTTGCAACTGCGGGTTCTACATCACGCACACCATGCATTTCAAAGTATCTCAAACCACCATCAATAGGCATTCCAACACTTTTCATGAAATCCACTGCTTTTTGTTTTTCCCCTGGGGATGTAAGTGCGGAGAGTTCCATTGAATACGTTCCGATCTCTTGTGCAAGCTCTGCTTTGTGCAAACGTTCATCATCAATATGCCCTTGAGAAAAATTGTCTGGCGCTCCCCCTCTTGATCCTGGTTCCATAATAATTTTATTAAGAAATAACAATACTATTGTACTAAGGAACCCTTTTCACATCCAGCTGAAGATTATCCACAATCTTAAAGATAGAGCTATTGAGCTCCTCTACTTCAACATTTCCAAAATCTCCGGAATATCACTTTCCTTCACCTCACCTAAATAAACATTCTTTGGCATAATCGCAACAGTTGCTCCACTCACACAATTTCCAAGGCAACCCGTCTTTGAGACGCGAATCGTTGGATCCATTCCGGCCACAGCCACTTTTAACGCGTGATAAAACTCAGGCGAAGCTTTTTGTGCACAGCACGGACGCCCATCTGGTTTTTCATTTGTGCACACCAAAACGAGTTTGGAAAATTGTTTATCGGATAAACGCATACTTAGAACGACAAAAGATATTTCAATAAAGTTCTGACACCGTGTCCTGTAGCTCCCTTCCGCTCGTATGCATTAATGTCTCGCTCCGCAAATGCGGGTCCAGCAATGTCTAAGTGAGCCCATGGTGTTTTGTCCACAAATTCTTGCAAGAAGAGTCCTGCCGTCAGTGCCCCTCCGTATCGCCCACCAATATTTTTAATGTCTCCAATGTCTCCTTGAATCAATTTGCGATAATTCTTCTCAAGTGGCAACTCCCACATTTTCTCACCGGCCGATGCAGCCGCCGTCAAAATCGCATTTGCAAGCGCGGGCGTATTTGACATCACACCAGAAATTTCTTCGCCGAGTGCCACAACACACGCACCCGTAAGCGTTGCAAGGTCAATGATTGCATCAGGTTTCTGTCGTGTTGCATATACGAGCGCATCTGCAAGAATAAGTCGGCCTTCTGCGTCTGTATTCAACACTTCAACCGTTTTTTTGTTCATGATTTCAATCACATCGCCCGGTCGAATTGCCTTACTGGATGGCATGTTCTCAACCGTCGCAAAAATTCCGTGAACCTCAACCTTGGGTGCGATCTTCGCGATGACAGCAAAAACCCCAAGAACATCTGCTGCTCCGGCCATATCACATTTCATGGTCATCATGTAGTCCGCTGGTTTGAGCGAGAGTCCGCCAGAATCGAATGTAACACCTTTTCCAACAAGGGCAATGCGTTTTTTTGCCTTTGTGGCTGGTGTATACGTCATGTGTACAAGAAACGACGGATGATCGGACCCTTGAGAAACACAAAGAATCCCGCCCGCCCCCATCTTTTTCAACTTTTCTTCATCAAACACTTTTACTTTGATTTCTTTGTTATTTTTTGCAATAAGCTTTGCTTCATCCACCAAATGCTGTGGTGCCATGTGAAGTCCTGGTGTATTTACAAGATCTCGAACAAAGAGCGTTCCCTTTACGAATTGTTCCGCAAGCTCCATCCCCTTTTTTGCCGCAAGAAGATCGCGTCCGTCTTCAACCAAGAGATCAAACGTTTTTATATGTGCTTTCTTTTCTTTTTTATAGCGTCCAAATCCATAATCAGCCAAACGGATTCCCTCAATCATGGCATGCGCACGTTCGCGCACGTCCAAACCATCACCAAACAACAAACACGCAACAGATTTTGTGGTTGTTTGTTTGATTGCACACAACGCCGTCGCCGAGGCTTGGCGAATGGTTTCAAGCGTACATTCATCTTTTTTTCCAAGACCAATGAGCAAAACGCGTTTTGAACGGACGGCATCATTTGATCGTGCCCACAAAACCTGATTTGCTTTTCCGCGGAATGATTCTTCTTTTGCGATTTGCGTAAGCAAACCCCCAAGGAAATCATCCATCTTTTTTGAGAATGTAGACGACGCGAACGTTGTTTTATCTTGATAAACACCGACAACAAAAACATCACCTGTCTCGGATACACCATCGGATTTTTTAATGCGAATTTCCATAAAATAAAAAGATAAGCTTTGTGAGAGCTTACCTGTGTTCTATAAATTATTCAAACCTTACGGAGAACGAATACACAAACGGAATCGTCATGACAAAAAAGATCAGCGTTGAAAAAAGAAAAAACTCAAGCAGTGATCTACGATGATGTGAACAATCTTTTCCCTTCCAATACCAACCCGAAATCAAAAAGATGGACAAAAACGTTAAACCAGCTTTTGCATACATGCCCGACAAAGGCCCAATCGATGGCACAATGGAAAAAAGTTGCGTAAAAAACGGAACACGCACAACAAGAAGATTTGAAATCCACATCACGTGGAGCGTGAGTGATCCTGCGAGCAATGCGGCGCAAGCAACAGATTCATGGAATCGATCTTTTGAAAATAAATGCAACATAACGTTATATCAACGATTCGTATCCGATCAATAAAATCGTAAAAAAACTCACAACAACACAAAATTGCATGGCAAAAACATATGTTTTTGCGTGAGATTCTTTTTCATGCCCTTTGCAAACAAATGCAAGCAGAAGTGCAATCAACGTGTAAAGGATTGGAATTTGAATGAGAAGCCAACGATGTGTTGAGAAAAGCTCGGAGATCACGCCTGTAGATGTGTCTGTATACACATGCGTCACGTTTCCGATCAAATCAAACGCAAGAATCCCATCAAGCGTAAGATGAATTAGAATCAAGAATCCAATGAGTACGTTTGTGATGGTTGAACTCAATTTTATGAGAAACACGAGCACAAGGGCGGCACTCATAAGCATGAGCAAACACCCAAAGAGAATTGCTCCTGGCTCAAGGAAAAAAATTCGAAGGAACGGTTGTTCTGTTAAAAAATAGCCTTGCATATTGCAAGAATGATACACGATTTTTCCTCTTTCCGCACGCAAAACAAAATTCTTGACAAACTATTGGATAAATCGTATCCTTTCGTCATTCGCTAACCCTTTCCATTACCTCCTTTATGGCAAAACGAAAAATGATTCGCACCAAATGGAAGGCAGAACGCAAAGTTCAACTTGCAAGCAACCGCAAGAAGAAAGCAATCCGCCTTGCAAAAGCAGACACAAAATAAATCACATCGCTCGCGAGTGATGTGATAAAAAAAGCCCTGACGTTTCGTCGGGCTTTTTTGTTTTCTCTGAGTCGAATTATCGGATCATTCCCTCAAGGAGATGTTCTCCTGGAACTGTTGAATTTGGAGATTGAAGCGTTACGACAAAAAAATCATAATCACGTAAATCCGTTTTTGTTGCATAGGTAAGAACCATAAGTTGCTCTGCCGGAATCAATACCCCAAGATTCACTACCTTCATCCCATCTCCACGCTTCACAAGCCACGCTTGAAACGTTGATCCGTCTGTTGGCTGTATTAAATCACCAAAATTCGCCATGACACGAAAGGTATTATTTGAAAAATTCAACCGTGCAAGACCATAACTCGTTCCGCCCGTAACATCCGCAAGAGCAGCCGCATTCCACGTTTTAAAATCTATTCCATCAAATTCCTTCCAACCTGGTGTTGTTGCTTTTTTTTCATCTGTAACCAACACAGAAGGATCTTTCATGTGTTCGATTTCTCCCTCATTCATGATAAGTCCCTGATTTTTTGCATCGAGCAATATAGCCGAACGATTAATTGATTCTGTTTGTTCTTTAACAGGCAAAACGGCACGCGTACAACCAAACCCAACAATTGTCACACACGCGGCCAATCCAATCATCAATGAAATTCTCTTCATATCATCTTTTATTCAATGCTAAATTCAATTACTCCCTCGGTGCCGGACAGTATAACACAACCTGTTTTTGATGCGAATATCAAAAAGACCCCCATATTAGGAGTCTTTTTGATAATTAGTTTGAGAGAAGATACGTAACGGTACTATGAAGTCGCAATTCTTGTGTGCCTGTTTGGATACTTGGCGCAGAAGGAGCACCACCTCCACCCATTCCTTCTTTCATGTCAGCATAAAAAATCGGACCACTTGCATCTTCTTTATATTCACTATAACTCACCACTCGATCAATCTTTAATCCAAGTGTGCGTGCGATCGTTTCTGCTTTCAGTTTTGCTTCAGCGAGTGCTTTTTCACGAGCTGTTGCTTCATAGGTGCTTTGATCATCTACAGTAAATGTTGGACCACTGATGGATGTTGATCCGTTTTGACCAGCAATCTCTACAATGACGGAGATTTTTTGAACATCACGAATTTTTACCGCGAGCGCCTGTGAAACAACCCATCCTGTGCTTTCGGATTTTTGCGTGAGTGGATTCCACTCTAATTTTTCATACGCGCTATAATCTTTTGTTTGTAAATCTGCTCCCACAACACCTGCCGCTTTGATTTTTTCAATCAATGTATTCATGAGAGCGGTATTTTGTTTTTGCGCTTCTGAAACAGATTTACTAGTTGAGGAAATACCGAACGTCATGACGGCAATATCTGGAGACATCGTTGCTTTTCCAACTCCCTCAACAAAAATTGTGTGCTCAATAGGGGTTGGCTTATCAAGAACCGATGTTTTAACACCAAGAAAAAGAATCAGTGCAAAACACACGAGTGAAAGCAGAACGGTAAAAATCGGGTTTTCCCGCCAGGTTGGAAAGAAGGACATAAAGAATGATGGATGCATTTATTCATGCATCACATGCAATGTGCTTAAGGAATTAAGATAAGAAAAGTATACAGCATTTTGTAAGATTCGAACATTGACAAATAGAGTTTTTTTTGCTACAGTTGCCATCCTTGAATGGAGGTATTCAATGGATCAAGACGAACAGAAAGTTGCTGATTTGCTTGAAGATCAAGATATGGTCGATCGCAAGTTTGCCGATCGTGTTGCTGGATGGTTTGATTCGATCGGAACGACTCCGAATCGATTGACCATGTGGCGAATCGTTCTTTCGTTCCCCATGTGCTTGTGTTTTGCCCTTGCACTCTCTTACACAGACAGGCCGCTCATTTGGTTTTTCTACCATGTGTGTGGGATCGTTCTTTATATATGGTGCGCACTTCTAGATTTCTTTGACGGATCGCTTGCACGTTATCAAACGCGCACGTATGACATCAAGGAACATTCAGAAGACGAGGAACGTGCACTTTCATTTTGGCAAAAGCTCAACTTGCGCGGTTCTTCCAAGTTCGGTGCGATCTTGGACCCGTTCAGTGATAAGACACTGTACTTTGGAGCCATCTTCCCTCTTGGGTGGACAACTCTGAATCATTTCGTTCTGTTTGGCAGTCTCGCGATCGCCATTCTTCTCACGGCTATTCGTTTTCGTGCGATCCGCAAGGCGCTCAACCTTGTTGGAAAAGGTGCGGCCAATCGCATTGGGAAATATAAGATCTGGATTGAAGTCGTTGCGACCGCCGCACTCGGACTTCTTCCGACAGGTACGTTCAAAATCTATGCGTCAAACATAAGTGTTGGAATCGCT
>MGFD01000035.1:6499-6834 GCA_001791715.1 Candidatus Uhrbacteria bacterium RIFOXYB2_FULL_45_11
GTTACGAAAAACAGCACGCAGTAATTTATATTCACACAATTAGATTTTCCCCTCACTCCGCGTCATCAAATGACCGGAGTTTTTTGTTTTTGAGAAATAAAAAAAATCGAGCAGGCGCTCGATTGAGAAAGACTATGGCGGCATATCAAGTACACATCCCTTCGAATCATGACGTGAAGAATCTCTCCTCCCTTTCTTTGCGTATGTTTTGTCGCATTTCAGGCGAACTTGATATTCCGTGCCTTCCGTAGCGTGTCGCACAAATGCATCGCAATACACCTGACCAGATGCGTTCGGCGATTCATCGTTACAACGGATCTTGTTGATCTGCAATT
>MGFD01000035.1:6891-15044 GCA_001791715.1 Candidatus Uhrbacteria bacterium RIFOXYB2_FULL_45_11
ATTTTCCGCACCCCACAAGAAATAACAGAAGCAAGAATTCGCATTTCATGATTATTTCTGTTCGGGCGCTGGCGAAGGTGCCGGGGCCTGAAGGGGCTGAAATGGCTGCATGGGGTAAGCGCCAACACGGAGTTTGCATCCGCCCGTACGAGCAAACAAAGCGCCGGAGCCGCACTCAAGCAACTTTTCGGTTGCGGCAGTATTACCCGACTCAATCACACGTGCTTCACAAGAAATGTAGCCGTTGCGATCAGAATCCGTTTCTGCACATGTAGCGCCGAGAACTTTGATGTTCATTTCCGTTGCGTACTCCTTTACATTCTCAAGCGCGGCCGCTTTCGACCCTACAGAAAACGCGAATCCGACCGTGTTGTTGTAAATGTAAGCGGCAGGAATAGACAATGCGACAACAACGCCAAGTGCGATCCAAACCTTTTGCATAGGAACCTCCACATCCATCAACACGGATGGAAGGAATAAACCTAGTCAAAAATCACAAAAATGTCAATATGTTGAGAAATAAAAAAAACGAGTCATTAAGGCTCGTTTTGAGTCAGAGGCCCGTTTGGAACGCAGCCTGTCGATTCATGGTTTATGCAATCACCTTCCCCATCGCATTCACGACGCGATTGGTCACAAAGAACTTTTACTCTTTGCAGCGTGTTCCCCTCTGTTTGATGCTGCAGATCTGCAAGGCAGAATAGCTGATTTTGCAGCGTTGGTGCGGTTTCATTGCAGCGCAAGGACACAATCCAATACGGAACACCTTTCAAGGCTCGATGTATGTTTATTTTCACGGTATCGCCTTCAAATGCGATGGCATGTGTTGCAAAGGATGACTCATACTCATGAGACACCGTGACAACCCAAGAAGGGTCATCGTTCTTCATTGCCACATAAACCACCCCGACCATCATCACAATGATAACGACCGCGACCATGAGTTCAATGAACGAAAATCCTTTATTCAAGATGCCTCCTCTCCAATCATGACAGAACGGAGAAAGAAACATACGCGAAATGAAGCAAAATGTCAATGAATCGTTTCTATTTGCCTTGATTTATTGACAGAACACGTATTTCCTGATATTCTTTCGGCATAATTTCGCTCGACTTTATTTCGAGCATGACTCGTGGCCTCTTGTCTGTATTACGACCTGATGGAAAAACGGGTCGTAATTTTTTTACGCTTCCATTGCGCCTGGCACCCCATCGGGTTCCTCGCTCAGCTTTGGTTGCCTATACATATGACAGAGACACAAAAACCGTCTTTTGACGGACTTGGGATCTTTCCAGATCTTCTTACCCACTTGAGTAAAATTGGATTCCACAATCCAACTCCTATTCAAGAAAAAGCGATTCCAATCGGCACAACAGGTGAAGATTTAATCGGAATCGCTCAAACAGGAACTGGAAAAACGCTCGCGTTCTCCATTCCAATGATGCAACAGATCTCTATCAACAAAGGTCAGGGACTTGTTTTGCTTCCAACACGTGAACTCGCACTTCAAGTTGAAGAAACCCTTCAAAAACTCAGCAAGCCATTTGGACTTCGCACAGCTGTGTTGATTGGTGGCGCAGCAATGAGTTTGCAGATTCGCGCGCTTCGTAACAAGCCACACGTAATCGTTGCAACTCCAGGACGTTTGCTTGATCACATGGAACAAAAAATCATTGGTCTTCAAAACATCAAAGTTTTGGTTCTTGATGAGGCAGACCGCATGCTCGACATGGGATTTGAACCACAAATTAAAAAGATTCTCGCAGCCGTTCCAAAAGAACGTCAAACCATGTTGTTCTCTGCAACCATGCCAGAAAAGATTTCGCAGATTGCAGAAAAATACATGAAGAAGCCACTTCGTATTGAAATGGCACGCCAAGGAACAGCGAATGAAAACGTAGAACAAGAATTTTTCATGGTAGGAAAAGGAGACAAGTTGCGTTTGCTCGATAAAGTTCTCAGTGATTACAAAGGTTCTGTCTTGGTCTTTAGCCGCACAAAACACGGTGCAAAAAAGATCACACACTGCATTGAAAAAATGGGACACACGGTTGCAGAAATTCACTCAAACAAATCGTTGAATCAACGCAAGATGGCTCTTTCCGGATTTAAATCTGGAAAAACACGTGTGCTTGTTGCAACAGATATTGCGTCACGCGGAATCGACGTCACAAACATTGAGCTCGTTATCAACTTTGATCTTCCAGATCAAGCAGAAGATTACGTGCACCGCATTGGAAGAACTGGCCGTGCCGGCCGCACAGGAAAGGCAATCTCGTTTGCAACACCAGATCAAAAACGTGATTTACAAATCATTGAGCGTTTGATCCGTACAAAAATTAACGTTTCTCCCCTTCCAGAACTCCCCGCACACCGCGCCGCTCCGGTTTATGAACCAGAACGTGAAGAACGTCGTGGATCATTCCAACGTGGTGGACGCGGCGGATACAGCGGAGGATCCTCTCGCGGTGGAAGCTCACGCGGATCAGGAGGTTCTTATGGAACATCACGTGGAGGAAACTCTTACGGAAAATCAAAAGAAAAAGTCTTTCAATATAAAGATGTAAAAAGAGAGGGTGGTACAACAGGTGCGACCCCAACAGACAAACCACGCACTGCACCAAAACCTTTCGACCGAAAGCGCCAAGGTGGTGGTCAAGGATATCAAGGTCACAACCCAAGACCTATGCACAAAGCATAAATAAAAAAACTTCGAGTTCATCCTCGAAGTTTTTTTTGAGCAGATATTTATTGACAATCGTCATTTCTTCCCCTATCTTCTCTTTAGTTCTTTTTATTTGGAGATCCTCATGAACCAGATTATTGTCATGAACCCATTTGCAAGGCACCTACGAAAAGACAAAACGCTACGAAGCAGGCTCCTTGCACTTGTTCACAGAAAAACGGCGATCATTGAAACACAAACCGTACAAGCACTCATCGAAACACTTGAACAACTTTCTGTCACACACACTTCTCTCAAAAATGTGGCCGTTTACATCATTGGCGGAGACGGAACATTTAATCAGGTGTTGAATTGGGTCATGACATTACCCCAAGAAAATCGACCGCTCCTCATGCCGGTTGGTGGTGGGCAATTTAATTTCATGACCAAGTTCGTTGGACTCAAAAGTACAGACCCGTCTGTAAACCTTGCAGAAATTTTTTCCGGTCGCATTCATACAGAAACAAAATCCTGGAGACCAGTATGCGTGACAGATTCATACACACATGAAAAACGGTATGGTGCTGTCATTGGCAATGGAATTCTGTGTGATTTTGTTGAATGGTATGAAGAAATGGGCAAAGGTGATCTGCTTGATGTCCTCAAGTTGATTGGCATTGTCATTTCAGACTTTGGAAAAAACATGCTCCGTGGCAGACACGGCAGAATTAAACCGATTCAAGGAACGCTTTTTGTCGATGGGGTCAAATTACCCTGCACAGAATATGCGGCCATCATGGCTGCAACCGTTCCAGAATTCATGCCAACATGTAAACCGTTCCGTGCTCCAACTGTTCCGAATGCATTTTCTACCTATGCGTACTGGGGAAATTTTACCCCACTCGCTTTGAGCGTGCCGTTTATCTGGAGAGGCTTAAAATCGCCCCTCACGGATCCGTGCGCAGTGAATACAAATGCGCAAGAAATTCGTATTCACACAACCGATCCTCGACTCTTGATCGATGGCGATATTCATCTTTGGCAAAGCAAAAAACAACCTCACGCACGAACACTTACGTTCACACACGGACCTGAAATTCAACTCCTCCATGCAGTCGTCTAACGACTGTTTTTTATTCCCTAACGAACATTGACTTTTTGATTATTTCCGATATACTTCGAACAAAATTAAAAAGGCTGGAGAAGTCGGAGAGACCTGAGAGGCTGGAGATGCCAAAATAAAGCATTTCAAAAAACCTCTCTCGCCTCTCAAGCCTCTCCAGCCCCTCTAGCCTTCCCCATTATGTCCGACCACGGCAACGTTATCGTTCGCTTTCAGAACGTCACATTTGGCTATCATGATAAAAACGCCCTTCTCAAGGACGTGAATTTTTCCATTCGTGAAAACGCAAAAGTAACGCTCATGGGACAAAACGGCGCCGGAAAGTCCACCATTTTTCATTTGATTATGGGAGATGCTAAGCCCGTGAAAGGAGAAATCCACTTAAAACAAGGAGCAAAAATTGGAATTGCAAAACAAGTCATGGATCGCTCTTACCTAGAGTTGACTGTGGAAGATTACTTCGCAACGGCGTTTGCTGAAAGACCACGCAATCTCCCTGTGTTGATTGATCAGGCTCTTGAAGCAGTCAATTATCCCCTTGATCACAAACTCACCATCAATCGTCTTTCTGGCGGACAACAAGCACGCCTGCTTCTTGCCTACGCCCTTATTCAGAAGCCAGATATTTTGCTTCTCGATGAGCCAACAAACAACTTAGACGAAGACGGAATTGGCCACCTTATTACATTCCTCATGATGTATGAGAAAACCGTGATCGTTATTTCCCACGACGCAGACTTCTTGAACACATTTACGGATAGCGTGCTTTACCTCGACGCACAAAAACAAGAAGTCGATGCATACCAAGGTGACTATTACGATGTTGTCGAACAAATCAAATCTCGTATTGAGGCAGAAGAGCGCAAAAACGCACAACTTCTGAAGAACATTCAGGACAGAAAAGAAAAAGTAAACTTCTTTGCAAACAAAGGAGGAAAAATGCGTAAGCTTGCTGCAAAGTTAAAAGAAGAGATCGAAGAAGACGAATCCAACATGGTGGATGTCAAGCAAGATGACAAAACAATTGTGCGCTTCGACATTGAAGCAACAGAATACAAAGATGCTATTTGTGACATTTCTTCCGTAGGTGTCTGGAACCAAGGAGAAGCCATCCACTGTCCCATCGAATTAAAACTTCGACGAGGTGATCGCTTGCTCTTGAAAGGCCCAAACGGAATTGGAAAAACAACACTTCTTAAACGTCTTGCAACAAGAACAGAAGAAGGTGTGCTTATTCCGTCTGATGTCATTATTGGATATTACGAACAAGACTTCTCGGGACTCGATTTTTCACAAACAGCATTTGAATCGCTCAAATCTGTCATGAAAGTCGGTGACGACGAACTAGTCTACGGAACCGCAGGGCGATTCCTTTTGCGAGGCGAAACTATGCAAACGCGCGTTGGCGCGCTCTCTGAAGGACAAAAAGCTCTTCTCTGTTTCGCCCGATTCGTTATTCAAAAACCAAACCTCCTCATTCTTGACGAGCCAACCAACCACGTAAACTTCCGCCATTTGCCTGTGATTGCACAAGCGTTGCAAAACTACAAAGGGGCGATGATCGTGGTCAGTCATGATACAGAATTTCTCAAATCGATTTCGTTTAATAACGAACTTGATCTCGGGGCACTTCGCAAAAAAGCATTATCTGCATAAAAATAAAACTCGGGACAATCCCGAGTTTTATTTTTATGGTGTTGTAATTGGCATTTTTTCTGCGACGGGTCTGTATAATTCCGGATCAATGGTGCGTTCAAAACAAATGCGTCCGCCACCATGAGACCAATTATCCATATAAGATCCGCCATATGGCATTGGAGCAGATGCAAACTTTTCTTGGGAGTTCGTTTCTGATGGATACGTAAACGTTGCACAAAGCTCGAACATCAAATCACTTGTACGTGAGTACTCGTACGGTAGTTTTGTTGATGGATCAAGTGGTGGCGTGAATCCAGAGAGCGAATCTGTGAGTTCTGATAACTGAGAAGGAATCTTAGACTTTTGTGTCCAATGCGTAATAATGTTTGCTTGAATCATTTGAAGATCCTGCACACGCTGATCATCAAATCGCATCGCACGTTGTTTTGCAGGACTGCCTATAATGAAAAATCCTGTCACGATCGCAACGAGCACAATCACTGCACTTGCAATCGCCGTCATTCGAGTGACGTGTGTCTTTTTTGAAGGATCGCGACGAAGCTCCCAGAGGTAATAAGCAAACACAGCGGCCGCGACCACGAGGACGACGAGAACCTTGAGAACAAAACGTGTTGTAATCTCTCCGCTCAAGAAACTATTAATGAGCGTGATCAAATCAACAATGATGGTGATTGATGCAAGAAACAACGTAAGATACAAAAGCCATTTACGAATACGCGAGTCTTTCTTGGTTGGATCTTGACGCAAATCTTTGCCAATGAGCCACGTCATAAAAATCATGACAGGCCAGACAATCAAAAGAGCCGAAATATAACCTCGGATCGCTCCGGAAGCGGATGCGTAATAAAAATTTAACGCATCAGGAAATTTTACGTTGACGTATTGCCAAAGTAATCCGACAAAGCTGATCACACCAACATAAAGCATGGCGATCATGAGAAGATACGAAAACACATCTTTTGCCGCGGACGAATGTTTTGGAGTAGACATATGAGAGTATTATAACATGAAACGTGTGTAGATACGGATTACAGATAAATACAGATGGAGATATTCGGTTCCGAAAACGTTTTTCAGATACGTCATCCCTATCTGTATTTATCTGTAATCCGTATCTACAAAACAAAAAATCACTGATTACTCAGTGATTTTTTGTTTTCAAGCTATTACGCTTGTTGAACGTTTACAGCACGTGGTCCTTTGTCAGAAGCTTCAGTTTCGAAAGAAACTTTGTCTCCAACAGAAAGATCATTGTATTGAACGTCAACTAATGCAGAAGAGTGAAAGAAAAGATCCTTACCACCATCGTCTGGTGTGATGAATCCAAATCCCTTTTCTGTCATTGTTTTGATGGTTCCCATCATAATGTCTGACTTCATGTGATTTATCCGCAAATTATGGCCGCTTTGCGAAATTCGACGAATCTCCGCGTTTGTGTGGCTTACTTTTGCTTGGCTGCACTATACACCAAATACCTGTTTTTGTCAATGGGTTCCCCACAGTCTGTCAAGGGGGGAACGATAAGGGGCGGAAGGGGCGTCCTGCCTGCCAGCAGTCAGGAAGAAGACTAAAAAAGCAAGAAAAATAAAACTATTCTGTTTTATTCGCCCTTTCCGGCTTTTCCGCCCTTCTGCTATACTTCCCCCATATGCGTCTCCCAACTCGAAAAAAAGAACTGGATAATAATCAACTGAAGGGCGATGACGGTCCTGTCTATCTCACAAAATCTGGACTTGAGAAACTCGAGCGTCAGCTCGTTGATCTTGAGGTTCAGCACAAACAGGCGGTCAAAGATACACAAACCACAGGGGAGCTCGGTGATTTTTCGGAAAATGCGGAGTATCAGGAAGCAAAGCACCGAATGCGTAACCTTGCCTCAAGAATGACCATCATCAAAGAGAAATTGAAAAACATCATTGTCATTGAAAAGGACATAGATGATACGGATCGCATTCAACTTGGATCAACGGTTGTACTTAACATGAATGATCGAGTCCTCACGTTTGAGATCGTTGGCCCACATGAGGCAAACCCGGTTCGAGGAAGAATTTCCCACCTCTCCCCGCTCGGTTCTCATTTAATCGGACACACGGCCGGCGAAACAATTTCTGTTGTGACGCATGGTGATGAACTTGTTTATACAATCCTAGAAGTAAAATGAGATGTGTTATAGGGATGATTGCGATCATCCCTTATTTTTATTCAAAAAAAACAGAGCTCAAAAGCTCTGAAGAAGAATTTACCACCGTGACTGAACGATGCACGAAAGAACCTTGCCAAACTTGGGTGCCATGGCTTTTGCACGTGCTATGATCTCATCATTGTTCGGAAGGTCATGCGCGTCGGACACAAAGAGGAGTGGAAAGACACGAATATCTGTTTCGTGATACATGCCCACAATCCCCTCGGGTCGATTGTCTAAGTTCTCGAGCCCGACTAGTCGCAACTCAGGGTCCAAAGACATTCCAACCGTATCACAACCCCAACTCGCCCAAAGTCTCCGCTCTGTTGCGCCACCGAATCCAGGACCAGGAACAACATAGTGCGTAACGCATGCATCAGCCTCGTTCTCAGGCTGCCCAATTTGCTCCATTGCATCCACAAACACAACACGTCTAATCACCGCAGACATAAAAGCCCGAGACAAATTTACGCAGTTCAGTTGTTCCGATGCCTTCTTGGCAGCAGCTTGTTCGCCAGGCGCG
>MGFD01000036.1 GCA_001791715.1 Candidatus Uhrbacteria bacterium RIFOXYB2_FULL_45_11
CAAGATTTTTGCGTGGTTCGATGGTTCCAAGCGACAAAATAACATCTCGATCAAACGGAAATCGTTTTGAAGATACATCAACGGAAAACCCTATCGGAACATCAACCCCCTCATACACAACCGCCGTCTTTGCCGCAACAGACGGAAACAATCGCACAAGACGCTCGGCGGTTGTCCGCGACACCGCAAGCAGACGATCCGCCCGATGAATAGAGCGCGGCACAATCACACGCGTGGAAAAATCCTGATTCCCGAGTGAAGCAAACCATTCTGGATGTTCATAGATTGAAACATCGTGAATCGTCAGTACGGATCGCTTGAACCAACAAAGCGGGATTTGACCAAATGGACTAAATACCAAATCTGCACGACACAAAAGAAAACGAAGTGGTAACAAAACGTGTCGTGAAAAAAAAGATACATTCGGAATCCATGAACGCATCACAACGATTTTACTTTGCGCCCCTTCAACCAACGTGCGTATACGCTCAAGAGAAAGCACATGCGGAACAAATAAAAAAAATGTATGATCTGTTTTTTGTTGTACAAGTTTTGAAATGAGTTCCCATGTATAGTGCTCAATCCCCGCCCCTACACCGCCCGTTTCATCGCAAAGTGTCTCTCCATCAATGGCAATACGCATACTTAAAATAAGTTTATGGAAGCCTCTGTGAGCGAAAGAACGATGAGGCCTGACACAAGAATCCCTCCCACGATTGCCGGGATGGCGTATTTAAGATGCACACGAAATAAAATGGCGAGCAGACTCGCGGTCCACACACCTCCACCCGGATTCGGAACCGCAACGAGAATAAAAAGAAAGATGGCTCCGTATCGATCAAACGACGAAACATGTTTTGTGGTAAGCGCAAAAAAATAGCGATCAAAAAGAGCATGCAACCGCGGAGAATGTTTTGCAAAAAGACGTAACACTTTTGGTAAGAAAAAAAACACGAGCAAGAGCGGTAATAGGTTTCCAACGATCGCAAAAAGATACACAACGATCGGTGACAAATGAAATACCGCAATCCCCACAGGAATCGCTGCCCCCAATTCAACAATTGGCATTGCCGCAAGAAGCATCACAACAAGCTCATGGGGTACGTTTTGGAAGAGAGAAAGAAGAGATTGGATCATACGAAAGCTGTCCTTTCCATTTAAATGTTTGATAAGACCAAACGGCGAGCGACTTAATATCTTGGAATCGATCTGCATTTGTTTCAGAGCCCAAGACAACAACGATAATATCGCCGGCCCCTTCATAATTCAGAACCGTTCCAAGACAATATCCCGCTTCTGGTAAAAATCCTGTCTTCCCTGCAAGAATACGATATGGCGGCTGATTGATAAAACTTGAGAGAAGTTGATCTGTACTTTTAAGATTGTATGTTTTCCCGGATGAGGTTGTGATCGTGAATTGATCGTGCGCCGTTGCTTCACGGATAATTTCATTCTGTGCAACAACATCAAGCAACTTCACCAAATCTGACACGATCGATTCGTTGCGTGGCGACAACCCAGTTGGATCTTCAAAATGTGTCTTTTCCATTCCCATCGAAACAGCGGTCTTATTCATCTTTGTTACAAAATCCTGAATGTTCATTCCAGACAATCGAGCGAGTGCCGCTGTTGCGGAATTATCCGAACTGATGAGACTTGCGTACAAAACATCTTTCACCGTAGCGTCATCACCGAAACCAATATGT
The DNA here is from genome assembly GCA_001791715.1 of Candidatus Uhrbacteria bacterium RIFOXYB2_FULL_45_11. Classification (GTDB taxonomy): domain Bacteria; phylum Patescibacteriota; class Patescibacteriia; order UBA9934; family GWF2-40-263; genus XYB2-FULL-45-11. Next base: position 1,707 of record MGFD01000036.1, read on the forward strand.
TGCACGCCTCCCGCACGATAATCTTCTGCCTGAAGTTTTGCGGGCGCAGCAAGATCCGGATTTGTACTCAGAAAAACAAACGCGGTCATGAGCTTAGTAATTGACCCAATGGATCGCGGTGCATCAATATTTTTTTGAAACAAAATTTGTTTTGTTTTTCTGTCCACAACAATCGCGCTTTCTGCTGACGTCACAACCCCAAGACTGTTCGGGCGAATTTTTGTTGGGACCTCATCTGAAGAAGATGGTAAATGTGCATTCGGTAACGTGAAAAAATTATAGAGTGAAGGCGCTTGCCAGTTTGTTTGTGTTGCAAGACGCTCAACGTCAGATACGTCAACCGGAAACACTTGCAACAACGTGGATGCAAGAATGATTTGTGTTAAAAAATGTAAGATCATACAACCGATTCATCCGGAGTCGTTTTTAACAGTTCGTCGATGGACTGGTTGGTGTGAAATGATTCGTATTCCGGAAGTTCCTCAAGATGTGTGAGACCGAGCTTGCGCATAAAATCGATCGAGACAGAATACACCGGCTGCAAACGTGTACGATCTTGGGTTTCTTCAATAAACCCTCGAATAAGCAAATTGCGCAAAATCACCCCACAGTTTACTCCGCGAATTTGTTCGAGCTCTGGGCGTGTAACCGGCCCGCGATATGCGATAACGGTAAGGGTCTCGAGTGATGGCTTTGTAAGCGGACTGGTCGCATCTTTTTTTAAGAAACTTGCAACGTCTTCTGATGCGTCTGGATTTGTGACAAACTGAACTTTCCCTTCTTGTTCAAGCAAGTGGATTCCAGATGTCTCACGATTATAGCGTGTGCGAATATCCTCAACAGCTTCTGCAACAACTTCCGCCGAAACATCAAAATACTTTCGAAGTTGTTCGAGCGCGATGGGTTTTGCCGCAGCAAAGAGAATGGATTCAATGTTGGTTGTGAGCATATTTAATCGATTCTCTTAATCTCAATATCTTCAAACGAATCTCCTTGCACCACATGCACAACGCGTTGTTTCACGAGTTCGAGCAGGGCAAGAAAACTAATAACTGTTTCTACTTTTGACTTTCCTGTTCCAACGATGTCCCGAAAGGTGAATCTAGCGCGCTGCATGATTGCGTCACGAATTTCGTCGAAGCGTTCTTTTACAGACACGACGCGTTCAAGAGCAACTTGTTTGAGATTGAAAAATGGCTCAAGGTTTTTAAGAAGTTTTGTAAATGACTCGTGGAGTGATGTTGTTGTGACACCTTCTGGGATAACGAGTTCAAGAATTTTGATGGTGTCCGCTTTTTCACGCGGGAATAATTCGACATGCGCATTGAATTGCTTCTCAAGATGCACCGAAAGTTCCACGAACTGTTTGTACATTTTGAGTTGCGCCGCAAGGTCTGACGTATCTTCTTCTTCCACAACTGGATCCGGAAGGAGTAATCGAGATTTAATGAGAAGGAGTCGCGTTGCGACAATCAAGAAGTCTGCGAGTTCATCTGGTGGCGGTTCATTTTTTTCAATGTGCGCAAGATAAGACTCTGTTACATGCGCAAGCGAGACTTCCGAAATCGAAAGAGACTCGGCTTCAATAAGTTCGAGCAAAAGTTCCAGTGGCCCCGTAAATTGTTCTGATTCAATCTCAAACATGTGGCTGTATTTTACCTGATCGAGAGACAACACGCAAAACAAAAAACCTGGGTTTTCCCCAGGTTTTTTGGTTGATTATGTAAATCAAGGCTGAAGCCTCGGGTTACAAGAATCTAGGACTTCAACTGTATGTGCACATCATTCAGCGCACGCTTTGGCATCTCGCTTGGAGCGCCCATCATCACGTCACGTGCGTCGCCCGTCTTTGGAATAGCGATCACTTCGCGAATGTTTGGTTCGTTTGCAAGGATCATGATCAATCGATCAAGTCCTGGCGCGATTCCTCCGTGTGGAGGCGCACCGAAGGAGAATGCTTCGAGCATGTGGCCAAATTGTTCGTTGATCTGCTCGTCTGTAAAGCCCATCACTTCGAAGACCTTGCGAAGCGCATCCGGCTTGTGGTTACGAATACTTCCCCCACCCGCTTCATATCCGTTCAGAACAATATCGTATTGTGTTGTCAGAATATCGCCAATGTTCTTTTTCTCCATGAGCATTTCCATGTGTTCTGGTTTTGGCGAAGAAAATGGGTTGTGTGTGAAGGTCCATCCGCCTTCTTCTGTCTTTTCGAAGAATGGAAAATCGATCACCCAGCCGAACGCGAGCAGGTTTGGATCGTCTTTGTCTTCTCGAAGATCAGGCTTGTCGGAACCATACTTCGACATAGCTTCGTCGTACGACAATCGTGGAAACGGAATTTGTTGGATACGTTTTTCTGGAGCGCAAGCCTTTACCATTTCAATCATCATCGTCTCAACGAGTTGCATGACATCTTCCCGATCAACAAAAGACATTTCCATATCGAGTTGTGTGAATTCCGGTTGACGATCACCGCGCTGGTCTTCATCACGAAAACAACGCGCGACTTGGAAATAACGTTCAACGCCACCAACCATTAACAACTGTTTGAACTGTTGCGGAGATTGTGGAAGAACATACATTTTTCCTGGGTGCACTCGGGACGGCACAAGAAACTCGCGTGCGCCTTCTGGTGTTCCCTTTGTGAGAATTGGCGTTTCGACTTCTGTAAAGCGTTGTTCGTGAAGAAACTTGCGGAAGAACGTTTCCACGTTGTCGCGAAGCACTAAGTTACGATGCATGCGCTCTGAACGCAAATCAAGATAACGATATTTGAGACGAAGTTCTTCGTTCACGACACGTGTATCAGAATCAATCTGGAACGGAAGTGTCTCGGACGTATTCAAAACAGTAATCGACTTGATACCGATCTCAATAGTGCCAGTGATCATGTCCGGATTGATTTGCTTTGCTCCACGAGCCTTCACTTCGCCTTCAATCTCGAGGACGAACTCTGGCTTGAGCGAATCGACAATCGCAGCCGTTGCTTCATCGAGGTCGGGCTTGTACGCAACAACCTGAACGAGACCCGTCGCATCGCGAAGATCGATAAACACAAGCTTATCCCCCATTTTGCGGAGTGTGTTGACCCAGCCGTTCACGCGAACCGTTTGGCCGGCCATTGAGGGTGTGTCTGAAATAAATGTTCTGTTCATAAATTTTGTGTCATCCCGAGCGGGGAGTCATCGACGAGCCGAGGGATCTCCCAGTCAGATAATGCATTAACAAATCACTTAAAGAAAAAACCAGCTTTTAGCTGGTTTCATTGGCGTTTTTCGCGGCAACAAAGAGACCAGCTGGGTTAGCTGTTATCATCGTTATTATTTGCAAGAGAAACACGGTACATAAGTGGAACTATTGTGACAAAGGGATGCTGGGTTGTCAAACAAAATCGGTTCTAAACTGTTGACAAGACCACAAAACTTCATTATGGTTTGGCCGTCTACAAAGACATGTTTTCTTCAACGATGAGGTAAAAAAATGAACTGGAAGTGGTGGAATAAAACGTCTGCGCCATCAATCGAGACAAGTCAAAGCATACCTCCAGAGAAAAAACCGAAAAGCAACACATCGGTTTCGCTCGGAATTGCCTTTGATGATTTTCAAGAACTTTACAGAGAATCCGCTTTGTGGGCTTTTGCAAAGGGCCAACCAATGGATCGCGACTCCCCTATGGCGCGATGGAATTATCGAGAAGGTCCTGTTGCAGATCTTGAAAATGCAGACGAATTAAGACGATTGCATTATCACTATAATGGTGATCTCAATCAGCTACGTCAAATCGCAAGATCAACGGTGATGAAAAATATCCCTGTCGATCTTCTCCTTGAATTTTTGAAAACCAAAGAAAGCAAAGATCTTCCGAACACACTCTATGGTTTGTGCAAAGAAGCGATTGAATGGGCACATCAACAAGACCTCATCAAGAAAGAATACCACAATCAAAAAACAGACGATCAACAAATCAAGTCTCTCATTGAGGCACACAAAGTTTCCTACTCTGTCATCTTGCACTACATCAAAAGTAGAATTGATGAAGAAGCCGATCGATTCATTGGTTTTAACTCTGAACTTGAGATGATGATCGATAAACACAAAAGAGGACTATGGGAATCTCAAGATCTTCTTGCGTCCGTTAAGAAAGATCTTCGAATCCCCATAGCCGCGCGGAAGTTTCCTTACCTTCTTCGCGAACAACAGCAACTCGAAGAAACAATTTCCCGACACGACATGACACTCATCGCCCTCGAACATCACAAAAGATCACTCAAAACGTTCTTTGAACTCTGTCGGAAAAAAATACAGATCTTAGAAGAACCTCTTGTGCATGCACAGCGTAGTCGACGTATCCAACATGTTGTTGAACAAGCAAAACAGGGTGAGACGGAAGCTCAACAACTCATCTTGTCCACCCTGACCGATTTGTCTGGACGCCTCTGTTTGTTTCATGAGGAAATGATCGATCTCCTCACAAATGTTGGCACAACTGTTGCTCCAATGATCAATGGTGCCGAGGAAAATCCTCATGAAATTGTTCGAACGCTTGACTCTGTCGTCGAACGTTTCATGAACGAGCTCACTCTAGCGCTCCCCACTTCTCCAGACACCTAACACAAACATCCAAACGGATGTTTTTTTCTTGGAAACAAAAAACCGCATCGGAAATGACGCGGTCAGACGGCTAAAGCGTTCGCTAAACTCCGAAATCAACTTTCTCTCCCCATTCAGAATGAGAAGGACCAATATCATACTTCTTTCCAGGATTCTGAACATTGGAGCCTGATCGACTTATGATCCCCAAATCTTGAAGTTCACCGACAGTGTATTCCACCACCTGTCCCTTCGAATCAACAGACCTGAGAATTTCATCGCGACCCGATGTGCCTTGTTTGTCTTGTCCGATAACTGTTGGCATGTTTTACCTCCGTTCTGCTTGGTTCCGTGTCGAAACACGCGCTCGACGCATGGAAGATAGCAATTTTAAAGGGAAATGTCAAGGTAAAGACCAAGGAAACTGATACCTTGAGCCTTTACGACAAGAGTCGTGCGGGCTCTTTTTCTTTTCATGAAAATAAAAAACTTGCTCTATGAGCAAGTCAGAAATATCACCAAGTCTCACGATGTTTCTTTCCGTTAAACAAATTATCGCGAGTGCGGGTTTGATGTGTTTCACCAGAACTTCCGCCCGTAGATTCGCTGTAGCGATCACCAAATGGCCCCTCCTTGTCACGAGATGTCGACTTCACACGTCCGTCTGTACCGCTGGTTTCGCGGTAATTATGGTTAAACACACCTTCATGCTGGCGCGTACGACCAATAACCTGACCAGACGGTGATCGGTGTTCGCGATAACGATCACCAGGCAAACCTTCTGTGTCGCGCGATTCACTAATGAGTTGCCCGCGACTGTTGTACGTTCGCCAAACAACATTATTTAATAAATCGGTTTCTCTCGCTGTCCGAAACGGTTTGAACTTAAAGAGCTCTCGACAATCTTTACACCGATTTGGAAGATCCCACCCCTGCTTTTTGCAGTTAATGAGCGTACCGGTCGGAATCGTAAATGTTGCTCCACAATGCGAGCAAGGCTTGTATTGTGGCTGATTCCGTTGTTTACACTCTTGGCAAAACACGGGCGGATGATCCCAGTCTCGATTTGCGTGGATGGTTCCACCACATCCTTCACAAGGTTTTTCATACCACTTAGCTTTCTGCGATTCCTTACAACTCGCACAAAAACGAGGAGGATTGTTCCACTCTTTATGAACACGAAGAGTTGCAGAACACGACTCGCACGATTTGTCGTACCACATATTCTTTCGTTTTTCCTTACACGACCCACAGATCGAAGGTGGATTCGACCAACCTTCATGCACAGGTATTTCACCCCCGCAATCTGAACAGGAAACGGTGTACCATCCAGCCATCACTTCCCCACGAGATGCGACCACCATGGTCATCTCAAGAAAATTCTTACCAAAAGAATGTAAAATGGTCAATACATAAAATGATAAAACAAAAATCGACCCGTTGTGGGTCGATTTTACCTTAAGGCGTCAATCGATTAATCAAACGCGGAAATGGAATCGTTTCTCGAATGTGTTGCAATCCGCACATCCAGGCTGTGATGCGCTCGAGTCCATAGCCGAAACCTGAGTGCGGAACGGATCCGTATTTGCGCAAATCGAGATACCATTGGAATGGTTCGATCGCGAGGTTGTGTTCACGCATTCTTTGAAGAAGAGTCTCGTAATCATCTTCACGTTGCGAACCTCCGATAATCTCGCCGTACCCTTCTGGTGCGAGCATGTCGTTGTTCAAAACGAATTCTGGATTTGCTGGATCGCGCTTCATATAAAACGCTTTCACAGCTGCGGGATATTTTTCGATAAAGATTGGGCGATCGAATTGTTGTGTGAGAATCGTCTCGTCGTCCGCACCAAGATCATCCATGTCACCAATGTCGCTCCCGAGCTCACGCAATTTCGCGATCGCTTCTTGGTGTGTCATGTGAACGAATGGCGCTTGAATGGCTTCGAGTGGTTTTGTGTCGCGCTCAAGAACTTTCAATTCATGTTGGCAGTTCGCAAGGACATCGTGAACAATTCGACAGATGAGTCCCTCTTGAATCTGCATGTTTCCTTGATGTTCAACGAACGCCGCTTCTGCATCCATCATCCAAAACTCTGTAAGATGACGGCGTGTTTTGGATTTCTCCGCACGAAACACAGGACCAAAGTCGAACGCACGACCAAGGGACATAATTCCGGCTTCAAGGTAGAGCTGACCAGATTGGGAGAGATATGCTTTTCCAAGATCGAAATATTCCATTTCGAAAAGCTCCGTTGTTCCCTCGCATGAGGTTGGTGTAAGAATTGGTGTATCAAATTTTACAAAATCATTTTCTGCAAAATACGCGTATGTTGAGTTGATGATTTGGTTTCGAACGCGTTGAATCGCCCACTGCTTATCTGAACGAAGCCAAAGATGACGCTCGTCGAGCAAGAAGTCTGGACCATGATCTTTTTTTCCGATCGGAAATTCATCGGTTGCAAGAGCAACGATTTCAAGACCAAGTCCATCAAGTTCAAATCCTGATGGTGCGCGCGTATCTTCTTTTACACGGCCAAGAACACGAACGGAAGATTCAAGACGGAGTGACTCGAGCGCCGCCCAAGTTTCTTCCGATACATCCGCCTTCGAGTAGACGATCTGCACACGAGCGGATCCATCACGCAATTGCAAAAAGAAAATTTTTCCGCTTGAACGAAAGTTGTATGCCCAACCTTGGAGTTGAACTTCTTGACCAACGAATTCGCCGATGGATTTGATGAGAGTTGAGGACATAGTAGAAAGTAGAGAGTAGAAAGTAGAAAGCTGGAAATAAAATAGAAAAACTCCTCTGACCCTTTCTACTTTATGCTTTCTACTTTCTACTTTTTATAAATGTTTACACGCTTCCCTCATCGACACTGCCGGGATTACCGGAAAGTGAGCAATGATAAGAGATTCGATTGTTTCGTGAAAAGCCGCGAGCGTATTTCCAGATAAGTGAGGACGCAGTTGTTCTTTGAACTCTTGTGTAAGAGCGAAGCGCAATAGTTTAAGCGTGACGTCGTCGATCAGTCGCGCGGCAAACCATTGCTCGCGATCTTTGTCAAAACACGTTGCACAGACGACCCCACCCTTCAGTGCGTGCCACCGGTAATTCCCTTCGCGAACAGCGAGGCGGCAAACAAGACAGTGGCTCAGTTCTGGATGATACCCGAGATGAGACAGAAATTTCAAGGCGAAGGTCGCGAGCAGGAATCCGGCGCGTTCGGCTGTAATTTCAGGGATTTTTTCAATAAATTCAAGCCAATTCATCAAAAAATCGTAGAGGTCTTCGTCGAGTTCGTGAGTGCGGGTTCCAAGATCCACGAAGGCAAATGCGTTCTGAACGAGCGTGGTTTTCGTTAAATTCTCGTACACAGAGCGGAAGCCGCGCAGCCGATCGGTTCCTGCGACGGTAAAGTATTGCCGACCATCGACGAGGAGCAATCGAACTTCCGCCATCGTTTCGAGGTGCGGCGTAAGTTTCGCGAGCGGCTTCGATCCGCCGCGCGCAACAAACTCAATCTTTCCATGATCCCGTGTAAACGCCGAATACGACCGATCATGTTCGCGATACGGCCGCCACGAAAGCACGAGCGCAGTTGTCTCGAACAGGACAGACATATTAAACACGATTCAGGTACGATTGGAGAATGATCATGGCGGCAAGCGCGTCTTCTTCTGCTTCCGCACCTTCCTCATTCATCAATCGTCGACTCTCGGCCGTTGTAAACGATTCATCTTCTTCTTCGATCGGAAGTTCCGTCTGCTTTTTGAGTTTCTCGATAAACGCACGCACGATCGCGATTTGTTTTTCATTTGGATGTGATCCAACCGCACTCGGAATCCCAATAACAATCCCTCCCATCTCTTCCTTTTTCAGAATCCAAACAATATCCCGAATCGCTTCGTCTCCTTGTTTCCAGATCACCTCAAGCGGCACAGCAATTTTTGTTTCTGTGTCCCCAAAAGCCAATCCGATTTTTCGTTTACCGTAATCGATTCCAAGAAGGCGCATACTTAAAGTTCTTTCGCCGAAATAATCTTCTTCCCTACCGCACCCGCAAACAACCGAATCGCTGGACGGTCTTCTTTTTTATAAATGATCGGAATCCCAAGAAGAGTTTCGCAGTTTGGGCACACAAAATTTTCTGTGAGCCATTTGACCGTATCGACACCATGCATGCGATCAAGATACATGCGCTTCAAAATTCCTGGACCATCTTTTTGATACTTCACGAGCGGCTCTTCGCACTTCTCACAAAAAATCTGAAGCCAACGCGATTTTCCACCGCGCGCTTTTTTATATTGATCCGAT
>MGFD01000037.1:0-965 GCA_001791715.1 Candidatus Uhrbacteria bacterium RIFOXYB2_FULL_45_11
GCCCCCGATATGCCACACCTTTGTCCAAACAAAGAAATATGCGGATCGTGCTCCTGGTCGCACATCTCGTATGAGAAACAACTGATACAGAAAGTATCGGATATTAACGGTTCTTTCAAGCTGAAAGGCCTTTCTTTGAAGTGCGAAGAGATTCTTCCTTCGCCAAAACTCGAGCATTACCGCAACAGAATGGACTTTGTGATCGACTTTGAAGGCCGAGTTGGAATGCGACAAAAAGACAAGTGGTGGAAAGTCATCGACAATCATACCTGTTTTCTTGCGGATGAGCAGATCGATGCGTTGTTTATTCCCGTTCGCGAATGGGCAAAGACATGTGGACTCTCATTTTACGATCGTCGAGCGCACACGGGATTGCTACGTTACGCAACCATCCGCACAACACGAACCGGACAAACCATGATTGTTCTCGTAACAAGCTCTCCTGCAAACGATGCCGAACGTTCGCAAATCCTTTCAAACCTTTCCGACCTTTCAAACCTTTTCAAACCTTCAACCCTCATCTGGTCCATCAACGCAACAGACTCTGATACATCGTTTGGAACAGAACTTACGACCATCTCGGGACCTGGGTTCATTGAAGAAACAATCTCAGACATCTCGTATCGCATCAGCCCAAACGCCTTCTTTCAAACAAACTCGTACGCATCACACTTACTTCTTGATACAGTCAAAGAATTTTGTGGCGATGTTTCTGACAAGCACGTTCTCGACTTATACTGCGGAACAGGATTCTTCTCGATTGCTCTTGCATCGAGTGCAAAGGAAATGATAGGCGTCGAACTCAATGCCGAGGCGATTGAAGACGCAAAGATCAATGCAACCATCAACAACGTTTCGCCTGAATTCTTCGCCGCACCTACGGAAGATTATGACTGGTCGAAACACAACGCTGATGTCGTAATTCTCGATCCTCCTCGCTCAGGCATGCACGATCGTGCCCTCGC
>MGFD01000037.1:1021-7503 GCA_001791715.1 Candidatus Uhrbacteria bacterium RIFOXYB2_FULL_45_11
ACTTTGCACGTGAGATGCTCCAATTGCAAGAGATCTACAACGTCACGGCCATGAAAGCAATCGATATGTTCCCGCACACGCCGCATGTGGAACTCGTGACACGACTTGAGCTACGGCAGTCATTTTTGTAACCCGGGGCTTTAGCCTTGGTCTACACATTGAGGGAACCAAGGCTGAAGCCTTGGGCGACAAAAACTTAAGTTATTATATAGAACAATATTCTATGACAATCTCCTCTACCTCAGACGTCCCAGAAACAGAAATCGATACAACAGAAGAAGCGCCAAAAACAAAAGCAGGCTTCGTTGTGATCGTTGGTCGTTCAAACGTTGGAAAGTCCACACTTATGAACGCGCTTGTCGGATCGAAGGTTGCGATTACATCACCAAAACCTCAAACAACGCGTTTGCCTATTCATGGAATTCTTACACGTGATGAAGGACAAATTGTATTCGTTGATACTCCAGGAATGTTGAAGGGGGCAAAGGACGCGCTCTCGAAGGCCCTTACAGAATCATTGAAGAACGCTCTCTCGGACGTGGACATTCTCATGTACGTTGCGGATCCAACGCGCGTCATTGGAGACGAAGAAAAATCGATGTTGCGTATGGTAGAGCAAATCGACAAACCAAAAATCATGGTCATCAACAAAATGGATGACAACAACAAACCCTACCTTGATTTTTACCGCGATCTTTCTGACAAGTTTGATTACACATTCGAGGTGTCAGCAAAAGAAAGTGCACACATCAAGCCACTGATCGATAAACTGTTTGAGATTCTTCCAGAAGGTGAACAGTTTTATCCAGCGTACCAAATCACCAACATGGCAAACAATGTTTGGGTTTCCGAACTCATTCGTGAGAAATTGTATCTCCGTTTGCGCCAAGAAGTTCCGTATACCGTTCATGTAGAAGTAACGGCCATGGAAGAGCGTGAAAACAATGTGCTTTACATTGCCGCAACCGTTTTCACAACAGAAGACCGCTACAAACGCATGATCATCGGCCAAGGCGGAAGAGGAATTCGTGAGATCGGACAATCCACGCGCAAAGAACTCGAGTCCGTTATGGGAAAAAAGATTTATCTCGATTTACAAGTTGAAACCAATCCACATTGGATGTTACGTTTCGAAATTTAATCAAACAAAAAAACTCGATGATCGAGTTTTTTTGTTCTGTCTTATTTGCCATCCGACCACTTCTGTACTTCCTCTTCTGTTGCCTCGCCGCACAAAAACTTTTTGGATGTTGCGTTATAGAAAAATGGCACGCCACCACAAAGCCCCGTATCAAACGTCTCAAGTTTTTTTGCATTCTCCGCATTATGCCACGTTTCTAAAATCTCAATCTTTGCACCTTGTTTATTAAGCTTTTCAACAAGCGGCAACATAACATGGCAGTGTGGGCACTCCGTTCCGTAAAAGAAGTATTTCATATACACTGATTCTACATGGGCAAAAACATCCTCGCAATTGAATTTATCCTCTGTGTGTTTGGACTTCTCGTTTGGAATCGGGTTGATTTGGGTCCTCAAGAAACTGTGCGTGTTTATCGTAATCAATCATTGGTTTCAAATCCAAGCTATTCCACAGGTCATATTTTTCGCCGAGGGGAAACTATTTCCACGGGCAAAAATGAATTTGTTGAAGTCTTGGTTGGTGAATTGATCGTGATTGACCTTGATGAGAACACAAACCTGGAACTCAAGTCACTCTCAAGAAACAATGTTCGCGTTGGATTCGGTCATGGACGAATACTAGTAACCGCAACAGACGGAGGCGTAATCACCGTCGACACACCGACCGCACAAAATACCCTTAAAACCTCCGGCAAACTTTCCGCATCAAGAGAAGATCTCGCGAAGGCGTCTTTTATTGGATATGATTTCAATCGTCTCACGAGCATCATCCCAATCGTCAATACAATTCACACCAGCATTCCCCTTCTCAATCAAACATTCGAAGTCACAAATCCAATCACAATTCACGATGTGAATCCGCCAACGGTCGAGAATATCTCGTTTGATGAAAAGACGGATGGTCGCAGAGAATTTTATGAGTGGGCGGCACAGAATTAAAAAACCATCATCCTTCGCTCAAAGCTTCGGGTGATGGTTTTTTTAATCGATGATTCCCCCACCAATCATTTCATCTCCCACATAGAAAACAATAGATTGACCTGGGGTGACGGCGCGCTGTGGTTCACTGAATGTAACGTGTACTTGATTGTCACCCTCTCGAGAAACCATGCATTTCTGTACTGGCTGACGATGTCTGAGACGCGCTTCGCACTCGATTGGGAATTGCGGCTCTTTAAACCAATTTAATTGTGAGGCGGTTAATTCTTTTTTGAATAATGCGGGATGAAAGTTGCTTCCGACGACAACTTCATTTGTTTCGCGGCGCTTTTCGACTACGTAATACGGATCTCCACCTCCAATATCGAGTCCATGGCGTTGGCCGATGGTGTAGAAGTTGATTCCAATGTGTTTGCCAATCACTTTTCCATCCGTCGTCACAACATTTCCTGGTTCTTCTTTCATTCTTGCTTTCAAGAACTCGCGCATATCCACCTCGCCCACAAAACAAATTCCGGTTGAATCTTTTTTGGTTGCAACCTCAAGGTTATGCTTTGCGGCGATCTCGCGAACGACTGGCTTTTCGAGGTGTCCGATCGGGAACAGTACCCGAGGAAGCACGGCTTTATCAATCGCCCAGAGAAAATACGTTTGGTCTTTGTTTGGATCGATGCCCTTCAGAATACGTGTTCGTGAAACACTTCCCCCTGCTCCCTCCTCGATGAGGAGGGGGTTCTCGGTGCGCGCGTAGTGTCCTGTCGCAATAAAATCACACCCAAGCTTATCCGCTTCTTTCAAAAACAGATCAAACTTCATGTAGCGATTACACATGACGTCTGGATTTGGTGTACGACCAGCTTCAAATTCACGGAACATGTATTCCACAACGTCTCGGCGATATTCTGTTTCAAAATCAAACGTGAGAAATGGAATACCAAGCTGGGCCGCAACACGCATGGCGTCGCGTCGTTCTGTTTTCCATCCACACTCTTCAAAACTTGTTCCAATGCGATCTGTTCCCTTTACTTCTGGTCCGTTGACATCCCCCGACCAGTTTTTCATGAATGCCCCAATGACTTCATATCCAGCTTCCAACAACAAAACCGCGGACACACTAGAATCCACGCCGCCGGACATTCCAAGAAGTACCTTTGGTTTCTTATTCATAAGGGCAAAACACTATCATCTATTTTTGATTCGATCAAGTCTCAACAATTCTTTTAGACATGATAGAATGTCTTCATATGAAACTCAAACGCCATGTTCAGATGAATTTTCTGAAAAATATTCTCATCATTATTTTTGCACTTGGACTGCTTCCCATCCTCGCAAAATCCATTCACGACATCCAACTTGAACAATCAAGCAATTTGTTGCTCGTGATCAGTATGCTGCTTGTTACTGTTTGTTTTGCAAACTTTGAATTCACGTACGCAAAAAGTGAAATGAACAAGCCGTCCGGAACTTTTCTTGCGCTTTGCTCTACATTCATTTTCATGTTTCTTATTGCGATTCAACTTGAATATATCGTGTTGATTATCAAAGAAATTTATCCGACCGTTTTTCCGATGTTCGTTGGGATGAGCGTTTTACTTTATATCGGAATGATTCTGTACGATTTCTGGGATCTTGTACGCATGGAACAGCGCATTGAGTTCAAATATAAACTGTAACAAGCAACCCAAAAACACGCACGATTATCGTGCGTGTTTTTTTGCAACATGTTCATCGAAAGCTTCTACATCTTCACGCAAGACAAAGAAATCCGTGAAGCGTATTTTTTCGTTATAGGAACGAAGCAGATCGGAATACTCAACCATCGGCACATATTCAATTCCGCCAAGAATCTTCTTTGCCACAAAGATCGGTTGCAATCCTTCTTTTTTCTCGCCAAGTTGCGTTAATCGATTTCCGACCGAGTGTGTGAAGTACGCAATCTTATTTTTTTCACAAAGACTGATCAGTTCCTCGAGCGTCCTACGATCTGCTTCTTTTTCATCCTGAAGGCGCAATATGCGTCGAGCGGGTAAACGTTGCATAAGATGCGCGCTCCAATAGTTCTTTTCCTTCTTTGCGGCATCAAACATCATTTCAATGACCGCACCGTCGCGCAAATCTGCATAGGCATACGGATCCGTTGGAATCTCGAGCTTTATTTCTTTTGTAAGAATGGCTTGTTCAAGATAATGCGTAAACCCTGCTTTTGTTTTGTGATAATACACCTGATCAATCATGTGATACCGCGCAAGCAGGAAATCTTCAAATGCACGCACGCCATTTTCTGTCAGCGTAAAAACGAGCCCGTCTTCTTGTTCTACAACTCCCATGGAAGAGATAAGCCAATCAAGATCATAATTTCCGTATGCGACCCCGCAATAATAACTATCTCGAAGCAAATAATCCATGCGATCGCAATCGACCTCACCTGAAATGAGCCCCTTTAGTACGCGATGCAAACTCGGAATGCGCATCATGAGATGTTCAAAGAAATGCGAAGGTTTGACGCCGCCATGTACGAGTGATGCAACATCTTGTGCAAAGTCGCGATCGAGCACGTCTTCATCGGCAAGTGTCTGAATCATGAGCACGCTGTAGTCCTCGTGTGCAGCGCGGCGTTTTTCAGACCCATGTTTCCACCAGGTCCAGTCAAGCGGGAGATCGTTAAAGTTTGGAAACACCACCTCGGACGCATGTGAAAATGGTCCGTGCCCAATATCATGAAGCATTCCTGCCATGCGTACGATTTGTCCGAGCGCATGAATTTCATCTTGTTCGAGTCGTTCGCGCGGGATGCGAGAACTTGTGACAAATCGACCAAAGAGTCTCCCCGCAACATACATGGCCCCTAAACAATGTTCAAAACGATTATGCACTCCTCCGGGATACACATACGATTGCAAAAATCCGAGCTGCGAAATAAAACGCAATCGTTGAAAAAAGGGGTGATCAATAACGGATTTTTCAAACGCATTGAACGTAATACGTTTGTGAATGGGATCACGAAGTTCAAATTCGGCCATAAGGGAAGGTTTGGAAAGGTTTGAAAGGTCGAAAAGGTTATTTTACGAAAAGCAGATGGATCAATTCCTTTGTGAGTTCAGGATCTTTTTCGAGCATGTTTGTGCCGTGTCCTAAACCATGTTTCTCAATCAACGTTGTTTGAGACGGATTTAATTCATGCAACGCGCGCGAACTCATCGCGGATGCTCGATCATCATCGTCGCTTGCTACAAGCACAACACGCTGACCCGCGTGAAGCTGTGAGATGTAACCATCTGTTTTTACTCCGCGATAGTTGAGCCCAGGCGATAAAGCGATCGCACCCAAGATCTGCGGATGCATTGTGAGAAATTGAATGGCAAGATTTGCTCCAATCGATGCTCCAACAACAACCGTATCAGATTCTTTAAATCCTTGAGATCGCAAATATGCAAATGCCGCCTCAACGTCATGGATCTTTGCTTGCTGTTGCGATTCATCAAATGCGTGATAGTCGAGCGTGCCATTCATGGTGCTTTCTCCGTGTCCACGTTCATCAATGGCGATCGATGCACAATGTGCGTTCTCGAGCTCTGTTGCGAATGCATCCCAACTTTCTTTTGTGGCTGGCATCATATGCAACAAAATCGCCGCATGCGTAGGCGACGCAGGCGAGCGATATGTTCCGATGATCTCCACATCATCCTCCGTTTTCAGAACGACGCGTTCCATAGAATTATTCAAATTTGATGCTTTGTCCGATATAAAGTTTTCCGCTTGTTGATTTTTCTGCAGGTTTCTCCGCAGGTTTTTCGACCGGACGCTCAACAGGCTTTTCCTCGACCCGTGCAACAGGTTGGACGATCGGAGCAACAGGAACCTCTGCACGTGTTTCTGTACGTTGAACAGATTCAGAACGGACGGATGTTGTTGAAACGGACGCAGCAGGTTTTGGTGATTCTGTACGTTCTTGTCGCTCTGGTCGCGATTGTTCTTGAAGTGTTTTCAAAGAAATTGTTTGGCCAGGTTGTGAAAGTTGAGAAGAAACAATCTCACGACGCGCCACTTGTGTTTGTGTGTCAGAAGGACGCTCAGATGGTCGAGAAGGTATCGTTGAGGATGTTGTTGCTCCAACGGATCCAACATTCAATCCATCTCCCGTTTTCTTTTTACGTTTGCGCTTACGTTTACGCTTCTCCCCTTCGCCAACAGGTGCGCTTGATCCTGTCAGTTGTATTTCATTAGATGTCTGTGAGGGTGTTCGCGAGAGATTTCCCATTGGGCGCGCAACTTGAGGCGCTGTTTTCAGAGGAACCTGCTGATTCAATGTTGGACGCTCCGTTTGTTCTGCTCGTTCCGCCGTTTTGAATGCGGGCGCGGGTTGATCAAATGAAATTGAGGAAACAACCGGGGTCGGTTTTGAC
>MGFD01000037.1:7514-10010 GCA_001791715.1 Candidatus Uhrbacteria bacterium RIFOXYB2_FULL_45_11
AGGCGCCGTATTTGGACGCTCGACAACGGGAACAACCACAACAACAGGTTCTGGTGCTGGTTCTGGTACTGATGCTGGTGCCGGTGTTGGTGTTGGTGTTGGTGTTGGCGCCGGAACAGAAGGTGGCGTCATCAAAACAGATTCCGTTTTTTCAATCGGTTTCTCTACAATCGGCTCAACGATCGGTTTTGTTTCTTCGACGGGTTTTGAAACGACAACAGGCGCTGCTTCCGGTGCAGCCTCAACAGGCTTTGGCATCAGTGTAGAAAGTGAAATCGTTGGCTCGTCTGGAAGCTTGTGGTCTTCAACCTCTTGAACATCTGAAGTAACTCGAGGGGGCGCTTCCTTGGGCACAACTTTAGGCGGAAGATTCCGTGTATCCGCTGGCTTTCCCCCACCCTTTCCTCCGCGATTATTTTTCTCTTCTCGAACAATTTCAATACAGTCCTCACAATAAATAGGACGTGATCGATCCAATTCCACGGGAAGAACCATCTTTTTTGCACATCGAGAGCAATCGTATTCAAATTTTGGCTTCTTTGCGTCCTTTGCCGCGATTTTATCGGATTTCTTTTTCTCTTCCGCCTCTGCAAGCATCGTATCAACATCCATCTCTCCCATTCCACTCCATGTCAAAATTTGTTCTTCAATCTGACTTCGTTCTTTTGCGTATCGTTCACGAGACACGCGTACGATACGATCAAACGAATCTGTTTTTTGTGAAATAGGCGGCAATGTGATGGCAGAAAATGGCTGACTCGTAACTCCGTTGATAAGCAACTTTAAGTAAACATTGTATTTTGGAAGATTAATAATGTCCTCAGGCAAAAAACGAGGAGCAAATTCTGTTTCCATGTATTTTGCGTCTGGTGAACCAACACGAAACGAAATAATCGTTCCAACGTTTCCAAACACCGCCTCACGAACCTCGTCTGTAAGCTGTGCAATGTACTGGTGCGCAATCGTTAAACACAAACGGTATTTACGCGCCTCAGACAAAATACCCGCAAAGGAATCTACGGCAAAGTTTTGAAACTCATCCACATACAAATAAAAGTCCAAACGGTCTCTTTCTGCCATGTCTACACGTTCCATGGCGGACAATTGCAACTTGGTAATCAGCAATCCTCCAAGCAAACGAGAACTATCTTCTCCGATGCGTCCTTTTGACAAGTTCACAATGAAAATCTTTCCGGAGTCCATGATCTCACGGATGTTGATGCTGGATTTTACCTGTGCCACGATGTTTCTGATCACGGACGCAGACAAAAACTGTCCAATCTTGTTTTGAATTGGAGCAACGGCTTCTTGCGCGTATTTTTCATTATACGAAGCAAACTCTTTCAACCAAAACGTTTTAACGACCGGATCTGCAACATTTCCAACCATGCGCTTGCGATATTCCGCGTCAGACAGCATGCGGTTAATTCCAAGCAATGTGGAGCCGGGATTATCAAGCAGCGCCAAAATCGTATTATTCAAAATGTATTCCATACGAGAAGACCATTGATCTTCCCAAATCTTTTTGAACACTCCCATCATTCCACTTGCCACCAAGTGTTTGTGACGCTCAGAAACAGCCTCAAGAATATTAAATCCGACGGGATACTCTGAATCCGCCGGATTGAAATACACAACATCATTGATGCGCCAGCTTGGAATGTAATCGATTAATTTTTCCGCCGTATCTCCGTGAGGATCCACGTAACAACACCCATGTCCCGCGTAAATATCTGAAAGCGTGAAATTCTCAAGGAGAACCGTCTTTCCCATACCTGTTTTTCCAATCACATACACATGCCGACGACGATCGTCGGTTTTGATACCAAATTTTGTCATGGAATTTCGGAAGTTTGTCTTCGCAAAATAATTGACTTCATTTTCATGATCGTGATTGTAGCCCATAACGTAAAGTGAAGATCAAATAGGAAGATCTGGTGGGGTAAATGCGTCCTCATCTGCATTTTTTTCTGTGGGCGCGTCTTGCATAAAACGGCTTTTTGGGAGAAATGCGTTCCCTGCTTCTTCATGGTCTCCGTCTGTTGGAGCTGTTACGTGTGGCAACGCCTCAGGTAACGGTTCTTTTGATAAAACATACGTCCCCGCTTCCCTGGATTCCGCAGACTCATGATGTTCCATTGGCATGGATCCAGGCAATGCGGACGGAAATTCGTTGTCCCCTACGCCGGGCAACGTATTTTCCAAAAACGTTGTTGGAAGACCAACCGGAGGTTCCGCACGACGTGCTTCTGCTTTTTTGATGAGCGGCGCTTTTGCACTGATCGTTGGAAAATGCCACAGCGTTGCGAGTTCTTCTGCATTTAAAAAGATTTGGTTTGCTCCAACCGCCCAACTGCGTGCTTGATAGGCTTTCATGAGAATCGTTTGTTTTTTCTCATAATCCCATTTTTGCCAAAAGTAATCGTCCTTTGGCACAGAAGGTCCGTGCATTTTGAATGAGTTCAAATTCAAATGAGAATACTGGTTCAAGATGCC
>MGFD01000037.1:10096-10762 GCA_001791715.1 Candidatus Uhrbacteria bacterium RIFOXYB2_FULL_45_11
TGATGGTTTTTCGCATGATCGCCTTTGCTTCATCTTGTTGTGCCGGCCCAAGCTTAAACGCTTTCCACGGATCTTCTGCCTTTTTTTCTGCAGGAGCCATGCCAAAAATTGGGGCGAGATCAATGGCGGTTGCGTGTTCAATAAGCTCAAACGGAAGTTTAAAAACCGTTGTTGCTGCCGCAGCGAGTTCTCCTTTTTTTGCGGCTTTTTCTTCTACACCAAATGTTTTATTTACATAAGCGATTCCCGCTTTTTTCCAGTCATTGCTTGAAGGCTGAAGGATCATCTGAAACCAAAAATGTTCTCCAGGTTTCATTTTGGACATTTGTTCCAACGTATAGCCGAGCGGATCTTTG
This sequence comes from Candidatus Uhrbacteria bacterium RIFOXYB2_FULL_45_11, assembly GCA_001791715.1. Lineage (GTDB taxonomy): Bacteria > Patescibacteriota > Patescibacteriia > UBA9934 > GWF2-40-263 > XYB2-FULL-45-11. The sequence continues at coordinate 10,453 of MGFD01000037.1, forward strand.
ATTTCTCCCGTCATTTGATCTTCAAAATCAACATACGTACGAATCGGGAAAAAAGAATCTTTATCGAGCGTAAATTCCGCGCCCCAGACATCATGCGTGTCATTAGGATACGTTCCAGGAACTTTTTTTGCATAATCTTCCACCTCATTCATTTCAGCGTCTGGATACTGCGCATAAATTCCCGCTTCAAGAACGTCTCTGAATTTGGCCTGCGTTCGAATAATAAACTGCATGTAACCTTCTTCAGAAACAATTTCAAAAGAAAACGTTGGCATGAATTTTCCATCAAACCATTTTTCCTTAAACGTAG
>MGFD01000038.1:0-1017 GCA_001791715.1 Candidatus Uhrbacteria bacterium RIFOXYB2_FULL_45_11
TCCTTTTCCGGATCATCATTTGCAGGCCAAGGTGGAATCACCGCTTTGAAAACATCTTGTTCTGCGGGAGTCATGTGTTGAATCAACATAGATTCATACTCACGCGCTTTTCGTTTTCCTTCTCGTGCAGACAAATCATCTTGAACGACATTCAAAATCTCTTTCTGTTTCTCTGCATCTCCATTCTTAAAATTATACTCCTCAAGCGGTGTCATGAATGACTGAAGCATTTTTTCATGATTTCTTTTTTCATTTTCTGAAATTTTGCCTTCTTTTGTTTCTGCTTTCTGCAAATCTGCCAGGGCTTTTTTATTATTTGCCTCAAGATCTTTTACCGCTTTATCCAGTGCAGTTTTGTTTGCTTTATCAATAGGCGCCTGTTTTTTAGCTTCTTCTTTATCGCGCTCTTCCCATGATTTCTTTGGATCACTCAACAGCCACGGCCCAACGAACCAAACTTTCCCCACCCACGGGGCATTTTTTTTTATGGTGTTTTTTCCCCAGTTATCAATTCCAACCAAAAGAGCGCTGCCTTTGTATCCAAACCATTTTGGCACGGAAACGGCTTTATCTCCTGTTTTAAGAGCACCGAACGTGCTCGCCGCTACAATTGGTTCCCGTTTATTTGGAATCAGTGCCAAGTTTTTGTATTCATCCGGAATTTCATCTGCCGGTTCCCATTCTTTTAAAATCTCAGCGATGCGCTTGCGCGATGCTTCTGTATCTTCTTTGCGAAGTTGTTCAATGAGCACCAGACGCTCTGCGCGTACACGATCTGCTTCCGCTTTTTTTGCCTCTCGTTCTTCTTCCGCTTCTGCTAGCTCAACAGCAAAATCCATCGCGTCTATCGGTAACGTTTCATGAGATCGATCTGGCATAAAAAAAGATGAAAATTGATACTATATTTTGGCACACGAAACACGTTTTGTCCAAGATGAAAGACGGTTGAGGTACAGATTACAGATAACCGCATACAGATATACAAATTCCCGTCCTCCTGTTTCTTCTCATCTGCAT
>MGFD01000038.1:1049-5973 GCA_001791715.1 Candidatus Uhrbacteria bacterium RIFOXYB2_FULL_45_11
ATCGTTTTACAATTTGTATATCTGTATCTCTTATCTGTAATCTGTACCTCAAGCGTTTATAATCTATACCTCAAACGTTCACACAACTTTACACAAACACCCTCCTCACGGTATCGTAGGTTCTGAATCTATGGACACCATGCGCACGTACGATGATCTTGAAAATCTCGTCAAAAATCATTATCAAAATCCAGACCTTGCCCTCTTGCGCAAAGCGTATGAACGCGCAGACGCCGCACACGCAAAGGTCATGCGATTAACCGGCCAACCCTACATCACGCACCCCCTTGCGGTCGCTTATAGACTCGCGGAAATGGGATTGCATATGAATGTTGTGGCAGCCGGGTTGCTTCATGATGTCTTGGAAGACTCCGGAATCACCGAAGATGAAATGCGCGCAGATTTTGGCGACGACATCACAACACTCGTTTTGAGCGTCACCAAATTAAAACACGCTGTTCATTACCGTGGAGAAGAACGATACGCAGAGAACATGCGCAAAATGTTTCTCGCAATGGCGTCAGACGTACGTGTTGTGTTCATGAAGTTTGCGGACCGATTACACAACCTACAAACACTCTACGGACAACCAAAACACAAACAGTTACGCATCGCACGCGAGTCACTTGAGATTTACGCCCCAATCGCCGGACGTCTTGGCATGAGTGAAATCAAAGGAGAATTAGAAGACGGTGCGTTTGCGTATATTCTTCCAAAAGAATTTGAACGCGTAAAAGAGATCATGGACGTCAAAGTTCGTGAGCGCGGAGCACAAGTTAGTCGCATTATTGATCAAACAGAAAAATTGATTTCCGTCAGTCGCATTTTAAATTTTCAAGTGTATGGCCGTGTAAAACGTTTATATAGTTTGTATAAAAAAATGCTGCGCTACGGTGACGACATTGAAAAAATTTATGACCTCATCGCAATTCGCGTGATCGTCACAAGCGTTGAGGAATGTTATGCCGTCCTTGGAATGGTGCATCAACGCTGGCGCCCACTTCCGGGTCGTATTAAAGATTACATCGCCCAACCAAAACCAAACGGGTATCAATCGCTTCACACAACCATTTTCGCCGATGATAAAACAATCGTGGAATTCCAAATTCGTACACGTGAAATGCACGAGCTCGCAGAATACGGAGTGGCCGCTCACTGGAGATATAAAGAAGACGGCACACGCGATGTTCAAAACATGCGTTGGATGGAAGAGCTCATGCTCATTCAAAAAGAACTGGAGAGCAAAAAGGATTTCATGGAACAGCTTGAGATCATGAAGATCGATGTGTTTAAAGATCGCATTTTCGTTTTCACCCCAAAGGGTGACGTCATCGATTTGCCAGAAGGTGCCACCCCTGTGGACTTTGCCTACGCCATCCACTCTCAAATTGGAAACAAATGTACATCGGCCAAAGTAAATGATGTCGTTCGCAACTTAGATATCACTCTTCATTCTGGAGACATTGTAGAAATTGTCACAGACAAAAACCGACGCGGACCAAACCCAGACTGGAGCAAGTTTGTAAAAACACGCTACGCAAAAGGAAAGATACGAGACGCAACAAAATCCAGTGTTCGCATCTGGCTTTCCGGAATGCTCAAATCAAAAGAAGAACCATCAAAGAAAAAATAACCCCGCATGTGCGGAGTTATTTTTTTTCGCTCAACAGCTCAAGCAGATCCATAAGCTCGGGCCGGGAACAAAACGTGATTTCAATTTTTCCTCGTTCTGTCTTGATCCAGTGATATCACATATGATACTATCCTCTATATGTCTCAACTTGAGAAACTCATCGAAAAGATCAAGCAATCCAAGTCAGATGTTGCCTTTTCAGATCTTGTGAAACTCTTATCCTCGGTTGACTACAAACTCGTTCGGCGTAAAGGAAGTCATGTTCACTTTCGGAAACAGGATGCGCCATTTCTTACCATCCCAACACATCAAAATAAAGTGAAAATCGTATACGTCAAGGAAATTCTTAAACTACTGGATCTATGAAAAAACAACCTATTGAATACGATTACATTGTCCATCACATCCGCGATGGCAAATCGATTGGCTATAAGGCGTTCATTCCCGCTTTTAATGGAGTTGTCTTCGGCGAAAATCTCATGGAGATTGAATCGGGAGTTGCCCTTGCCATTCAAGAAGAGCTCAAAGCAAGAACAATGGCTCGAGGAAAAAAGCGCTCCATTCCGAAACCAGATGTTCAGCAAACCTTCACAGGAAAGTTTATGGTGCGTATGAATCCAGCACTTCATCAAAAACTAAGTCTGGAAGCAAAAGCGCGTCGTAAAAGCTTGAATGCGTATATTCAAGAAAAAATTTCCGCATAAGAAAAAATAGCCCTTGGGCTATTTTTTTTCGGATAACAATTCCAGAAGATCCATAAGTTCCGGCCGGGAATAAAACGTGATTTCAATTTTTCCCTTCCCATTCGACTCCGTGATATCCACTTTCGTTCCAAGAATCTCACGTAGTTTCTTTTCATGCGCTGCGATATTTGGATCTTTTGCAATGGGAACAGAACGCTTTGTGGTGATTCCCGTAACACGCGCTTCTGTTTGTCTGACGGTCACTCCCCCGTTTAACATTTGTTCAAACAGGTCGTGTTGCTTTTTTGGATCTGTTTCTGCAAGCAATGTACGAGCGAGCGACTTTGAGATGCGTCCTTCTTTAAGTGCGTCGAGAATATCAGACGGCAAATCGAGCAAACGAATAATGTTTGCCACGTTCGAGCGGGACTTTCCTACTCGGAGCGCGACCTCATCTTGTTTCAAATTAAATTCGTCAATGAGGGCCTTGTACGCAATCGCTTCTTCAACCGCATTCAAGTCTTGGCGTTGAATGTTTTCAATCAAGGCGAGTTCGAGCTTTTGTTGTTCATTTGCTTCTCGAACAATAACAGGCACCGTCTCAAGACCAAGGGCGCGCGCGGATCGTAAACGACGTTCACCCGCAATCAATTCATACGCACCATTTGAACGCGTCACCACAAGTGGCTGCATGATTCCATGTTCTTTGATGGAAGCAATCAGATCCTCAAGTTCACTTTGTGAAAAATGCGATCGGGGCTGACGTGGATTTTCTTTAATGTCATTTGGCGGAATCTCTAAAATCTCTTTCCGTGCGGACGGAATAACGCGTTCTGTAAGTGTATGTTTTTGTGGAATAAGTGACCCGAGTCCTTTTCCCAAGGCTGAGGGATGGTTCATAGAAGAGACGTTTTGTAGCCCGAGGCTTTAGCCTTGGTGCAAACAGATGTGGAAATTCGAATGAAGAGAACCAGGACCGAAGCCCCAGACTACCGAAATTTACAGTGCTCCTTCGGCACGTAAGATAAATTCATGCGCGAGTCGTTCATATGACTTTGCTGCCTTGCTTAACGGATCGTAGCCAAGAATGGTTTTACCAAATGATGGCGCTTCTGCAAGACGAATACTGCGCGGAATCACCGAGCGAAAAATTTTATCTGGAAAATGGCGATAGAGTTCTTGGAGGACTTCTTTTGAAAGTTTGGTGCGAGAATCGTACATGGTAATCACCGCGCCCATAATCTCCAAATTCGGATGAATATTTGCACGGACAAGGTTTACGGTATTCATGAGGTCACGAAGACCTTCAAGTGCATAGAACTCTGCCTGAACGGGGATGAGAATCGAATCAGATGCAACGAGTCCATTCAATGTGAGCATGCCGAGCGATGGTGGATTGTCGATCAAAATATAATCGTAATCGTTGCGAACAGACAGTAATGCCTTCCGAAGATAATGTTCGCGTTCCTCCACGTTCACAAGTTCAACAGATGCACCCGCAAGAGCCTCTGTTGCCGGAAGAACTCGAAGTCCTTCATGTGCCGTTGGAAGAATCAAAGACTTGAGCGAATGTGATCCAACAAGTGCTTCATACACACCTGCATCCAAAGCTCTGTGATCAATCCCAGCACCGGACGTTGCGTTTGCCTGTGGGTCTAAATCGACAAGCAAAACAAACTTCCCTGCTTCTGCCAAGTATGCAGCAAGGTTCAGGGTGGTTGTTGTCTTTCCAACTCCACCTTTTTGATTTACGACGGAAATAATATGTGCCATAAGCTGTCGCAATTATACAGAAGTTCAGGAAGAAACGGAAGAAAGAGATCTGGACAACTTCTGACGATTCTGATATCTTACCGCTACGTTAAAGTGCTGTATGGCTGGGTAGCTCAGTTGGTTAGAGCGCGGGACTCATAAGCCCGAGGTCGAGGGTTCGACCCCCTCTCCAGCTACCATTACATTATTTTAACTGATGCCGACATGGCGGAACTGGTATACGCGCACGACTCAAAATCGTGTGGGGAAACTCATGTGGGTTCAAGTCCCACTGTCGGCACCACAATTGACTTTGTATCTGAAGTAAGATACATTTTACGCACCAGAAAATTTACCGCGGGGTAGAGCAGCCTGGCAGCTCGTCGGGCTCATAACCCGAAGGTCATTGGTTCAAATCCAATCCCCGCAACCAAAAAATCCATCACGTCACGTGGTGGTTTTTTGTTTGCGGGAATTCTTGACAATAAGCGTAAATTCAAGTACGTTCTTTCTCTCGAAGACATCAAACCCCCCTTCGAGAAGCGGAGAAAAAATGTTGAAGTATCTTCTCAGACGCTCTTGGATTGCACTCATGTTCATCATGGTCGGCTGTGCTGGCATGGGGCGATCCTGCTCATCTTGGGATGCAGAAAATTTCGGTGCTGATTGGATCGTTATTCAGATGGACATGAACGGCAAGCCGTATCGCTGCTGGGAACTCCACGGCGCCTCAATCGTTAACGAGACGCACTCGGACGGAATTTACTGGAAGGATCCCCAAGGCGGCAACCTCATGCACCTCTCCGGACACTACAACCGTGTTCAGGTCGAGGGTGATGATTGGAAGCGCGGCTTT
>MGFD01000038.1:5996-6913 GCA_001791715.1 Candidatus Uhrbacteria bacterium RIFOXYB2_FULL_45_11
TTCTTGCACGGAGATCCAAGCTCTGCGTTACAACCCAAGCATGGGGGCTTACACGCTCCCACAACCACCTTCGACTCAACGCTAATCCATCTTTCGTGATGGATTTTTCTTTTTCCTGCCGTTTTTCTTTCCTTTCCATCTTCTCCGCCCTTTCCGCTCTACCCCTTCTGTGCTATACTTCTTTTATTATGACACTGACTACTCACGCGACATTAGGGGCTGTTCTTGCTGGTGCGGCCGGAAATCCAGTTCTTGCATTCATTTTTGGATTCATCTCTCACTTTCTTATTGACATGGTTCCGCACGGCGACTCCGGACTCGCTGACAACTTTCGCGTGCACAAACGTCGTCGAAAACAAGCGGTCGCCTATGTCGCCGTAGATGCGATCATCGCCATCTTCTTTGTCCTCATGCTCGCAAACACACGCGACATCATCTCGGTTCGCAACTTCACTTGGGGAATTATCGGAGGTGTATTACCCGATCTCTTGGTCGGACTGTATGACCTCACCAAATCTCCTCTTCTGAAATGGTTTTTCAAAATGCACTTTTACTTCCACGACTTCTTTATCAAAAGAAAAGGAGAAGTCCCCCTTTATTACGCACTCATGGCACAAGTCGTTTTGATCGCCTACCTTCAAACAAAATTATAAAACAAAAATCACCTTGCCACGCAGGGTGATTTTTTTATTTTTAAATCGATTCAATCATCTTAAGTGTTTCTTTGGCCGTTTTATCCCAAGAGAATTGTTTTGCTCTGTCGAGCCCATCTTGTCGCAACATCTTTACTCCCTCTGGGAGAAGCAGGCATTGCGCCATCGCAAGCGCGAACGATTCCGCATCATCCACACACATCACCGCATCTCCACCCACTTCTACAACCGCATCAGATCGTGAAGCAATCACAGGCGTTCCAA
>MGFD01000039.1 GCA_001791715.1 Candidatus Uhrbacteria bacterium RIFOXYB2_FULL_45_11
GCCATCATTATTGAGTTTGCCTTTTGGATTTTCGATCACCAGAAAGGCGCCTGGAAGAATGACTTCGTTTGGAAATGCCGTGGAGGCGCTACTTGCATCAAGTATGCTCCAGCCATTTGTCGTCACGGGATAGGCAGAATAATTTTCAACTTCCACCCATTCTGAATCTCCTAATGCGGGACGTGAAAAAATTTCACTTATACGTAAGGTACCCTGAGGAGATGTGACGGAAATTTCTGGGATCGTTGTTTCTTGTGTGGGTGATGGAGGTGTTGGTTCTGTTTCAGGAACAGATGGTAAGACAGATTGCTCAACGATCGGTTCAAAGAGCGCTTGTTCGGGTGTTGAAATGACGGGTGTGTCGATGACAACATCTGAACACAGATGTTCTGATTCAGCGGCAGTAGCGGGCTCTGTTGCGATCAGTGGAGCAGACACAGTGCTTGCAGAAGCGTTTTCGATCAGATGTGTTTGTAGAAATGTGTTTAAACTTCCGGGGGTGCCTTGATCAAGTGTTGTGTCTTTAAATCCATTTGATGTTTCTGCGTGTGTCCACGCATCCTTTGTGTTGCCCTCAAGAAGGGCACTTATTCGTTCCATGGATCGGTATCTTCCATGAGCAGCATCTCCAGTTCCGCCAGACTCTCCCGCGAAAGGAGCTCCTCCGTTGCCGGCGGAATCGACCACCCCTCTATCTGGCGCGTTGAGCGTGATCGCGAATTTTTCATTTGGGAGTGAGACCATGGTCGTGACGATTTGTGGCGATGTATTGAGAGCTGTGCTCGTGTTTGTGTTTGCATAATTTGTGATGAGAAAAGTTGTATGGGCTTCAATGAGGCTTCCGGCAGGGAAAACGATGGGCGCATTTGATGCGCCCGAAAGGCTCCATCCAGAAACATCAACCGGTTCGTTTGAAATATTTGCGAGTTCCACCCACTCGTCCGCCGCCGATAAAGATGAACCCGCCCAAGAGAGTTCCGAAATAAGAACATCGTGCGGTACGGATGCGTTTGTGGGTGTAGGAATCGATCCACATAGGAGAGCGAGGAGGGCAAACAGAAAAAGGATCTTTTGTTTCATAGGGTCAATATGAGTGTGAATGAACACTTGCGCGAGTGAAGACGATGGATCAGATCGTGTTTTCGTTTTGGAAAACAAAAAAGAACTCCCAGATGATTTATCATTCAGGAGTTCTTATTTCTTGTATAAACATTTCATCAAAAAATTTTGTCTTTGTCAATGGTGTGTTTGTGGATAAAAAAAATTCGCGGAAACGCGAATCAGTTTGTGTCGTGCGAAAAATAGAATGCCAAGATGTTGTCAACAGATTCGCCGGCGTGTTTGCGTATGAGGGCGTGTTTGTATTCGATCGGGACGAGTGCATCGTTCCAGTCGTAGATACAAACTTGTTTGGTCGGGATCAAAATACGAAGCTGAGTGAGTATGTTTTGCAACCTGTTCCAATTTCCATGGATGATTTTTCCATACCAGATATAGAAACCATCCAATTTTTCTGACACACATCTCAAACCTTGTCGTGTTGTGCGTTCGCCGTTGAAATCAAGATAGGCAATCATTCCTCGTTTAAAGTTCGTACCGTTATAGAATCGTCGATTAAGACGTGTGTATGCATTAAGTGCGGGCGCAACGTTCGATTCTTGAACATGGAGCGGTGCTACGTGTTCAGGAATTTGAGGGGGGCTCACATACGTGGGTTTATCAAGGTGATACTTTTGAAGACGACGTCGAAGATGTTTGCGATCTAGATGGACGCAACGAGCCATGTGTGAAAGGCTTTTACACTTCTGAACATAATATTCCAAATAGGTGCGCTCAAACAGCTCAACCCACGCTATTTTTGCTTGTGCAAAATGTGCGTCATAGAGAATGGGTAGATTTGTGAGTGTTGTTTTGCTGTCGGAAACATGGGCTGTGTGCTTGCGAAGCAATTCTCTGAAATGTTTTCGATCCAAATGAATATGGTGTGCGGCACGCGTTTTATTTCCAAGCGTATTTGCGTACGCTCTTGTCATATATGCGGCTTCACACAGCTGACTCCAGGCGTTTTTTGATTCTGAAAACGGGAGGTCAAATCGAATCGGTAGATTTTGAGATACAGACATTTCGATCTCCTTTTTGTGTTATGTTGAAAGGAACGAAGAAGTTAAGATAAAAGAAAAATAAGCTTATGTCAATAGCTTGTTCTTTGTTTTATAGACCTTTATAGGTAAATCGAGGCTGTGATTTTCCATCAAGAACAACGTCTTCACCGAACATTGTAAGTGGACGAACCCAAAGTTCTTGATCGCCATAAAGGGCGCGATAAACAACCATGGGTTCAAGTGTTTCTGAATGCCGTGCTTCTCCAATGACTTCATAGTCATTTCCTTTGTAGTGGCGATAGATTCCGAGCTTGATCATATTATTTTTTATAGACTCCAATGAGATACATTTTTAACCAGTGAAATCCTGAAAGATTGAAACATTTTTCTAGTAGAATGGCTGGGATAACTGTAAGTGGTGAGAATGCGAGATATTCTGGATTTCCAGCGCGATGTAATTGTATGGATTTAAATCCCGATTGCTTCCCCAGGGATAAAAGGTTCATCCAGCTGTTGGCTCTGTAGTAGGTTTCGTGTGTCTCTTCTTCTTTTTTTAAGAGAACATCACGTAAAATTTTGTGTACCGATAACGGAAGAAATTTACTAAACATCATGACGGGATTAAAAACATTTGTCGTGCGGAAAAGAAAAACCCCTTCCGGTTTAAGGACACGCAGAATTTCATGAAAGACTTCTTCTGGATGCTGGATGTGTTCTAAAACAAAATCACATGTCACAAGATCGATGCTGTTATCACTGAGGGGAATCTTGGAAAGATCACTAAGGATTTTTTCGTCTAAAAAATCATGTTCATTTAAAAGATGTTGATTCGTATCGATGCCGATGGTTTTGGAAAATAAGTGTGTATAAGAAGAAAGCACTCCGCCATTTCCGCAACCCGCATCAAGAACGATCGCATGTTTCTTTGCGTGTTGAGAAATTAAATCTCGATAAAGACGCCCTCCATTTTGAAAGGTTGGATACAGACGTTTTAAAGATTTTTCCAGATACACACGTTTGTCCACTTCTGTTTTAAATAGGAAATGCATAGGGTATAGAGAGTGTATCGGAATTGTGTGAATAAAAAAAGATTCGCATTGAGCGAATCAGAGGATGAGGATCTTTTCTTCGGTTCCATTTTCATGACGAAGGATAATGGAGCCTCTCGTAGAAATGATCAAGAGAGCTTCGTAAGTCTGTAACGCGCGGCGGATAACTTCTGTCTTTGATTCCGCTTCTGTGCGCGTGCAAAGATCTTCCATGCGTCGTATCGTTGCGTTTGGGAGCTCTAAATTGAGACGCGTGCGATCTTCTGATTTTGACGTTTTTGTCACAGAGACCCCCTCGCTCGTTGATTAGAAAATGAATTTGATTTCAATTATTTCCCCATCAGGAGATTTCACATAGAGTTTGTCTCCTCTTGAAACGCGTTCGTGAATTTCATTCAAAACCCGAAGTGCTGTTCTCAACACCTCTGTGTATGAGGGAGCACTCATTTTTGTTTTTAGGCCAAGGAGCGTTGTCATGGTTGATGGAGGTGCTTCAAATTGCACCCGGTGTAAGTCTTCAGGAATTCTTCTTGTCTTCATGATGTTTTGACCACTCGCGACAAATGCGAGAAAGGAATATAGGACAAAATGGGGTTCATGTCAATGAATACATGATACAAAAACAGATCAACATAAAGTTGATCTGTTTTTGTATTGGCTCGTCACCCGAAGCTGCTTTTTAAAAAAACAACTGGGGTTTTGAAAATCATTCTTCATTTCACCAACAGGCATGTTGTTGAAGCGAAGGGTGGTGCGAGCGGAGAGACTCGAACTCTCATGGATTGCTCCGCTAGCTCCTAAGGCTAGTGCGTATACCAATTCCGCCACGCTCGCATGAAACTTTCAAATTTGGCGGCTTGCTTGTCCTTCGCCAAAAAATCGTTCGAGGTATTTTATGATACCTCTCACGATCTTTTTGGCTCCAGGACTTCGCAATCCATCCAAATTAGAAAGTTTCATCGTACTTTATGTGTCTCGAGTGTACTTGACGTGCATGTTTTTTTCAATGGAAAAGAAAAAACGCTTCCAAAGGAAGCGTCTAGGAGGATTGTGGGTCATGTATGAAGCATAAAACTTGAAACATTTGTTCAAATCCTTGCTTGATACTATCAGGCGGATCAATGTACTTTTCCGTGTATGCCATGTTTCCGATCTGTATTTCAAGCGGAAGCCAGGTGCCGGTGTTCTGATTTCGAAATTCCGTGATGCCAATGAGAAAATATTGGTCATCTCTTGTGAGCTCTTCTTTTTGATGAAACGGAACTTCTGGAACGAAACGATATTGAACACTTTTTAAGCTGTTTGCGGTTTTTATTTGGATACACAGACCGAGTCCTTTTGCAGGAAATCGAACAAGAAGATCAATGCGTCCTTGGATGTCTATGTAGGCGATGGGGAAAAATGTTTCCGCTCCTAAGTATTTGAATGCGTGGATGACACGCGCAACAGATCGACCTCCCGCAAATGCGGTGCGCCATGTTTCTCCACTTATCCCAAATGCGGTTGTGCAGATGTCTGGGATTTTTGCCGCATCACTTTCCTTAAGAAACAGGCACGTGTGAGCAAATTCTCGTTGTGCCATGCCGGCGATAAGGTAGCTATTACGTGAACGTGTTTTGTGAACAGAGGCTCTTGGTTTCATTTCTTGATGGATTTTTGTAAAAAACATCGCCATCAGAAGATGAAAAAGACCCGTGTTATTTTCCGCAATTTCGCGGAAACGTTCTTGGTCTTCACGAAACGTCTCATCGCTGATTTCGATGTAGATCGTGCGCCCCGTCGTGCTTTTCGTGGACATTTTCCAGATAGAGTGCGCACGCAAAATGGCATACTCTGAAGCTTCTCTGAGGAGTTCGAAGAAATTCGATACAAGTTCTTCGCGCTCGTCTGGGAGTTCAATTCGGACGTACGCTCCTTTACAATGACGCTTCGTCATGGAAAACCTCTTTGGAAATCGGCACCCTAAAAAGAAGGGTGCCCGCTAGTTAACGATAAAATTCATCTTTTGTCAATCGTTCTCGACACAAAGCCTCAAGATTGATATGCTCGACCACAAAACACCTATGCGCATCATTCTGGTTCATGGCTTTAATGCCAACCCAAACATGAATTTTCACCCATGGCTTCGTGATGAACTTCACGCGGCGGGTTTTGAGGTCATCGCACCAGAACTTCCTTTAAAAATGCCCGCTCGAGACCCAAACGCGCCCGTAGATGCAGACATTATTGAGGGAATAAACATGCCTGCCCTCATGGAAGTCATGAAAAAAGAGATCGGATATTTAAAAAATGAAGATATTTTGCTCGGCCATTCCCTTGGAGCCCTCGCAATTTTGCAATATCTGGAAATGGTTGAAATGACCGAAACCCCTCGTGCGGTCATTCTTGTCGCCGCTCCATGGAAAGTTTCGCGCCCAGAACTCCGCCGTCTCTTTGTTGACGATCTTGATGCAGACGTCCTCATGTGGAAAGCCCGAGAATTCGTGGTGATTCACTCGGCAGATGACAAATTAGTCCCCATTGAACACGGTCGAAAGCTCGCAGATCAACTTCGTGCGAGATTTATCGAGACCGCGACCGATGACCACTATATGGGGGCACAGTATCCAGTTCTCAAAGAAACCATCATGGAAATCGCAAAAACCCCGTTTGATTATGCACCGGGACAAAGTTTAGATGACCAATATAAGCACATGAAGTAAGAAAAGAATGAATGAAATTCGAATATCGAATAACGAAATTCGAAAACCAGAATGATTCATTTTCGGATTTCGGATTTTTCACTCTTTCGAATTTATTTTCTCCTTATGCATCTTGTTTGCGATTTTGACGACACCCTTACAAACACAACAAAATATTGGAATTTTTGGTTGGATAAACTAGAGAAGGTGGGTGTAAGCAGAGAACGAGCCATTGAGACGGGCTCAAGATTGTTTATTGAACGATTCACATTGAAGCGACATATGGATGCGTTGAGTATCCAAGATCAAACCGCCGTTCAGTTGCTGAATGAAATGGAAGAGCATGTAAAAGAATTCGGAAAAACGTACATCTTTCCGGATGTTCATCCGTTTTTGCTTGAACACAACACAAATCACTCATTTTCTTTGCTTACATACGGTGATGAAACAAACCAACGATGGCGCGTTTCAGAAAGTGGAATCGGTCCCTATTTTCAACCCGTACGCATTGCGGGGCCCGAGAAACACAAAGTTGAATTTTTAAAAGAGATTCTTCAAACAACCGCAGAACAAATTATTTTTGTCGATGACAGCCCAAACGAGCTAAACCCCGTTGTCGACGCAGGATTGCCAATCAAGTTGTACCGCATCGTAAGACCAGGGGCGAAACATGATTATGTGCACGAGAGAGATGATGTTGCGTGGACAAGGATTGGGTCGATTGATGAAATAAAAATATAAAACTCCCAACGATTGTTGGGAGTTTTTAATTAAAAACATCCGGTTTTGTCCGGATGAAGGGGTTCAGAGGCCGAATCGTGTACGAAGAACGGATTCGTTTTGGGTCAGTTCACTTTCGACATGTTGTTGCTCTGGGTGTGTTTGTTGTTTTGTACAATGTTTTGCTCGTTCGTAGAGATTTTCGAAAACCATCTCCCATTCTCCAGGAATATAGCCAATAACCCCTGAGGAATTTTCTTCAAAGACAGTTTTTCCCTTAAAGATGATCGTACTATCTTGGCCGCCACCGAACGTTCCATCACCATCGACCAGTAAGTATTCGTGCCATTTGATGGTAAAGTCCGAATCGTGGAAAACCACTTCAAATTCAGATCTTACGAATGATTCCTTACTGTTGATGTTT
>MGFD01000040.1:0-2933 GCA_001791715.1 Candidatus Uhrbacteria bacterium RIFOXYB2_FULL_45_11
TGGATTGAATACAGTAACGATTGCATATGACATCGCGGACGCAAATACGTCCGATGTTGTGATTGAAATTTCAGAAGACAACGGATCAACGTGGGGAGTTGTCACAACAACGCTTGCGGGCGATGTTGGAAGCGGTATTTTAAGCGGAACGGGAAAAATTGTTACATGGAACGCGGCCACGGATTTTCCAAATCGCGAACAGTCCGGAATGGTTGTACGTGCGCGTGCAACCGATGCACATAATAATGTGAGTGGTAACGTTTCTTCCGCAGCTTTTGCGGTAGATACACTCGCGCCTGCCATCTCCAATGTAAGTGCGGTTCAAACGCTCGGTTCAGATAACGTCGTCTTCACATACACTCTGTCAGACAGTAGTTCTGCGAATATCGTCCTTGATATTTCAGACGACAGCGGATCCACTTGGACAGTGACGGATACTTCTGTTACCGGTTCGGTTGGAGCGGGGCAGACGTCGGGTGTCGGAAAAACAATCACGTGGGATGCGGGAACGGATTTCAACAATCAAGACGTTTCGACCATGCGTGTGCGTATCCGCGGAACGGATCCATACAGTAATTTGAGTGCAAACGTTGCATCTTCCGATTTTGCTCTTGATACAAAAGCACCTGCATCTCTCACGACAGCCAGTCTCACCACACAACCGCATGCAGGAGATACTTCGGTTGTCGTGAGTGGATCGTTTACAGAGACCAATCCAAACACAAATGACTTTTTTGTCGCGATAAACGGTGGTGTATACGGATCCGCATCGGCTGGAGATGCAAACACGGCGTCGCCATCGAATCACGCAACATCCGTTGGAACGACGCTTGATGGAAACGATTACATCTCAAAGGTGAAGATTGCTCATGCAGATGATTATGGACATGGCGCAACAAACGAAAATCTGAGTCCTTCAACGTCATTCAAATACGTAAAACCATACACGCCACAATCTCCAAGCGTGACAAATCCACAAAATACATCTGTTGGCGTAACAGTTGTGCCAAACGCAGCGGAAACAGCTGGACTCGAATACGCGATTTTAGAAACACGTTCATCTGAATATGTGCAGACAAACGGAACGCTCGGAGCGAGTGCTGTGTGGCGGACGTCTGTTGCGTGGGGAACGACAACGGTGACGGGACTTTCATCTCCCGTTGCGCAATATGCGTTTCAGGTGAAATCGCGCAACACATCGGACGCGGCGCATGCAAGTTCGAGTGAGAGTGATTTTTCCGCACAAGGTTCGATCGCAAACACCGCACCGACGCTTTCTATTGTAAGTGTTGCGCAACAAACAGCTTCAAATTATGTGCTCATTGAATATACGGGAACAGACGCACAAAATGATACAAACAATCTTACAACGTTCGAATATTCCACCAATGGTTCTGTGTGGAACACCATGACAGAGAAATCAGGAGTTGGATCAGATGGAACATCGAACTTACTCTTCGCATCTGCAGGAACGGCGTACACGTTTGCATGGGACATTGCCACAGATCTTCCAAATACGGGTGATCCAACGGTGTTTGTTCGTCTGCAATCAACAGACACAATCGCAAGTAGTAACGTCATCACATCTTCTGCCTTTGCGATCGATACACTCGGTCCGGTTATCTCAACCATTCAAACTTCACAAGCTCCGGCAACAAACACACTGACATTTACGTACGATTTGTCGGACAGCACCGTTGCAAATAACTCCGTTACGATCCTTATCTCATCAAACAGTGGATCTACATGGGTTGTTCCCGTGACAACTCTTACCGGTGATGTTGGAACAGGAGTCACCTCAGGAACTTCCCGAACGGTCACATGGGATGCAGGAACAGATTTCAACAATCAAGAAAACACAACCATGCGCATTCAGGTGCAGGGGACAGATGCGTATGGAAATGTGGGTACAGCCTTAAGTTCTGCGGATTTTACGGTTGATACAAAAAACCCTGTTGTTTCAGATGTTGCGGCTGTTCAAATTGATGGAACAAAAACGATGCGGGTAGATTACACACTGACAGATCTTTCCGCAGGAGGATTACTTGTGGAGTTCAGTGCGTCGTCTGATAACGGCGTAACATGGACGATTCCTGTGAACACCTACACAGGCGACATGGGAATTGCACAAACAACGGGAACAAAACAATTTGTGTGGGATGCGGGAGTGGATTTTGACAATGAAGCTCATGCGGACATGAAAATTCGTGTTCGTGCACGAGATTATTTTGGCAACCAAGGAGCTTTCACATCTTCTACGGCCTTTGCACTAGATACAAAAGACGCCGTTGTTTCAAACATATCTGCTTCACAAAACAACGGAGCGCGAACCGTAGCGATTACGTATGATCTTGCGGACGACACATCAACAAACCTTACAGTTGCACTCGATATTTCTGAAGACAACGGAATTAGTTGGACGGTGGCGGATAGTTCTGTAACGGGTGCGGTTGGTTCGGGTGTTTCGACCGGCACAGGAAAAACGATCACATGGGACGCGGGAACGGATTTTGACGGTCAGTTCCAAACAGACATGTTGGTGCGCATTCGTGCAACGGATCGTTTTACAAGCCAAGGAGTGTTTGATGCCTCAACACCGTTCATTGTTGATACGGCGGTTCCGCTTGTCTTTAATGTGAGTGCGTCGCAAACAAACGCAACAGATCTGGTAACCATTGAATACGATCTTTCAGACAATACAACAACAAACATGACAACAGAGGTTGATATTTCTTCAGACGGTGGAGCAACATGGACCGTTCCTACCACAAGTGCAACAGGTGACATCGGAAGTGGGCTTGTGGCCGGCGCGGGAAAAATCATCACATGGAACGCGGGAACAGATTTTGACAATCAAGACATCTCAAATCTTCAGGTGCGTGTTCGTGCAACGGATCGATTCACGAATCAGGGGGATTTCACCAGTTCATCGA
>MGFD01000040.1:3122-6866 GCA_001791715.1 Candidatus Uhrbacteria bacterium RIFOXYB2_FULL_45_11
CAGCTATTTTGGACGAGAGCATTTCGGTCGGCACAGTCCTTGATGGAAATGATTACATCTCAAAAGCAAAGATTGTTCACACGGATACATTTAATCACGCGGCAACCAATGAAAATATTGGTTTGTCAACCACGTTCAAGTACGTGAAGCCGTATACGCCGTCATCGCCAACGGTTGAGAATCCAGCTGCGAATTCTGTTGATGTGACGGTGAATAAAAATATCGCAGAAGTTTCTGGACTTGAATACGCGATTTTTGAATCAAGCACATCAAAATATGTCCAAATAAACGGCACACTTGGGAATGATGTTGTTTGGCAAACAGGAGCCGCGTGGTCAACGGTCACGGTAACAGGTCTTGATTTATTGACTACTGGTTACGTCTTCAAAACAAAATCACGTAATAGCTCGGATGCTGCGCACGCAAGCTCAAGTGAAAGTGCTTTATCGTCTGGAGCATCTATTGGCGCAACGGCTCCAAACATCACCTTAGATACGTTTGAGCAAAATAGCGGAACGGATTATGTTCTTATCAATTACACAGGTGTTGATGTGGAAGATGATGTTGTAAACTTGGCTTCGGCACAGTTTTCAACAGACAACATCAACTGGTTTGACATGACAGAAAAGAGCGGTGTTGGAAGCAGCGGAAAAACAGGACTTGCGTTTACGTCAACAGGCGCACCATTTGTCTTTGCATGGGATGCGGGAGCAGATCTTTCAGACGTAGAAATAAATGTGTATGTTCGATTGGTGGCAAACGACGGGGTGATGAATGGAAACATCGCAACGAGTTCTGCGTTTGCGCTTGATTTGAAAGCTCCGGTTGTCAGCAATGTAACGGCGCTGCAGAGCGGACACACTGTTGAGATTTCGTATGATGTTGTAGGTGGTTCATCAAGCGTTACTGTTCAGCTTGAAATTTCATCAGACAACGGTTCAACATGGACGGTACCAACGACTTCGGCAACAGGAAATATTGGAAGCGGTCAATTAACCGGAATCGGAAAAACGATCACATGGAACGCGGACACAGATTTTGACGGACAGTTCCACAACGACATGATCGCGCGTGTGCGTGCAACAGACAGTTTTAATCATGTCGGATCGTTTACGGAATCTTCGGCTTTTACACTTGATACAGCGAATCCAGTCGTTGCAAATGTTGCGGCTTCACAATTGCCATTGGGCAATATCGTGTTCGTTACATATAACCTATCAGGAGACACGGGAACAGGATTGAACGTTGTCTTTGAAGTTTCAGCGGACAATGGAACAACTTGGACGGTTCCGGCAACTTCCGTATCGGGTGAGATTGGGATTGGACAGACAGAAGGTGTTGGAAAATCATTGCAATGGGATGCGGGTGTTGATTTCAATAATCAATTTGAAACAGACATGATGGTGCGCATTCGAGCAACGGATTCGCTTGAAAACCAAGGAGAATTTGCTATGTCTTCTGCGTTTACGCTTGATACGTTAGAACCGGTGATTGTGCCTGTTCAAACGGTGTCGAGCGGCGGAGGAGGATCATGTGTCGGTACAGAATGTGCGCCGGTTCTTCCAACCATTTCGGTCGTTATTCCGTCAGTGACGCCAGTTACTCCTGAAGAAAACGTTTTGCGAGATGTTGTTACAACTCTTACGTTACCAACGGTCACTTCGGAGGGGATCATTGTGTCACCTCCTGTCTCAATCACTCCGCCAACGATTGTCTTGCCTCCGGTCCCTGTAATTTCGCCTTCCGCGGAAGCAATTCAAGAAGTAACGAGTGCGGTTGAGCTACCAGGATTGGCTGCGCCGGCAATCACAACAGCGATTGCAACAACAGCAACGGGAGTTTCTGCACCAATCGGAGGAACACTCTTCCGATTCAGCGGAACCACAACACCGAATGCACGTGTTGCGGTCTATCTCCACAGTTCACAAGCGCTTATCTACCAAACAACCGCAAATGAAGCGGGAGTTTGGACGGCTGAGCATTCACAAGAAAACACAGAACTTGCAGAAGGGGATCACTCCATTTACGCCGTCATGCTTGATGCAAAAGCGGGCGTAAAGAGTCCGCCAAGTGATATTCGGTTCTTCTCCGTGCAAAAAAATATCTGGGCACAACTGTTTGGATATCTGAATCTTTACACAACACTTGTCGCACTCGGTGTCCTTGCGATTTCCGTCATCTGGTTATCGTTCTTGAAAAGACGAGGTGTAAAACAGGTGTAGATGACAAAAACACACATCCATTTACGATGTGTGTTTTGTTTTTGCTGGAACGATTTTATACAGCTTTTCTCCGCGTTTGACCGGTTCTGGGACTTTGAACGTAATCACATCTTTTTGTACGGCCTGCGTGATTTGGGATTCATCTTTACGCATATGTTCCGCCGTGAAGCGAATCACCCCTTCGTCTTTACTCAGAATCATGCATGCATCACCATCATGTAATTCCATGGCTTGGATTTCGCATTCCGCAACAGACACTTCCGGGAAAAAGTTTTTGACCACACCTACGAACTCTCGTGTTTGTGTGGCTTTTGAACTTTCCTCACCGCTCCAGTATTTAAACGCTTTCCCATGATAAAATCCCTCGCTCATCCCCCGATTGAATACAGTTCCAAGTCTACGATTCCACTCCATGATGCGATCCTTCGAGTACGTTCCATCTTTGATCGACTCAATCGCTTCGCGATAGCAACGCACAACTTCATCAACGTATTCGGGTGCACGGCCTCTTCCTTCGATCTTGAGTGAGACAACTCCTGAATGGATAATCTCATCGAGCATGCCGATGGTGCACAAATCTTCTGTGCTCATGACGTATTCATTGTCGATATCGAGTTGTTTTTTTGTTGCTTTATCCGTGACCGTAAACGCACGACGACACGGTTGTGAACACGTCCCGCAGTTTGCGGATGTGTTGTACATGTAGAGGCTCATTCCGCAGCGGCCGCTTACAGCCACACACATTGCGCCATGGATAAAGACTTCGATTTCAACAAGATTGCCTTTTGGTCCAAGAATATTTTGTTCCGCGATCTGTTCTGTGATGTATGTGATCTGTTCAAGGGTGAGTTCTCGAGCGAGAACCAATCGATCTGCCCATTTCGCAAAAAACTTCACCGCATCGATGTTTGAAATGGAATGTTGTGTGGAAATGTGAACTTCAACACCTTGCTCCTGCGCGTATTGAATCACAGATGGATCGAAAACAATCACCGCATCAACACCTGATTCCTTTACAGCATCAATGACTTTTTTCATGTCCTCAATGACGCCGTCATACACAAGTGTGTTGAGGGCAAGATAACATTTGATGTTCGCCTCATGACAAATACGCGCGATTTCACGCAGGTCATCAAGAGTGAATGCGGCGGCCGCATTTGCACGCATGTTAAATCCGGTTACACCAAAGTAAATGGCGTTACATCCGGCGTTAATAGCCGCACGGAGCGCTTCATAAGACCCGGCGGGTGCGAGAAGTTCAATCTGTTTCATATGTTCGACACAATACCGATTTGTGGATAAATTAACAATATTCTTTTGTTTTACACGTAATGCGTGTAAAATAGGTTTATAAGAAGGGAATTGGATAAAACCTCAATGACCTCTCTAAATTAACCCTAATGTTATTTATATGGAAGGTGAAAAATACACCCCAAATCCGGGTGAAGTAATGAAAAAAAGAGCAGAAACAAGAGCAGAAGTAAAAGCGGGTATGATTGAAAAGCATATAGCAAAAAAAGAA
>MGFD01000041.1:0-1957 GCA_001791715.1 Candidatus Uhrbacteria bacterium RIFOXYB2_FULL_45_11
CTCCGATATTTTCAGAGAAAACAGAGATTCGTTAAAGGCACGAAAGAGATTTGAATTCGTAAATTCAAGCCTTTTTCATACATTTACCCAATCTTTCTAACGGCCTACTATATCACAAAAATGCTGTTTTGTCAACCCCATAAGACAACTATTTATCACAATTTAGCTAAAATATTGGCTCACGTTCAACATCTTCTCCTCAAAAACCTCACATTCCGCAAGTTGTCTTACGGAGTCAAGGTATTACGGGCTTTTTCTTGACTTTTTATGTGTTTTTCTCTGTAATGAACGTGATCTCAAAAGGAAAAACCCATGGCATTCAAACCCCCTGAAGATCTCGCGCATTTAGTGCATTTTCGTAAGAACGAGGCGTCTTATCAACTACTTCTTAAAAGCGCGCGAAACATTCTGAAAGAACGACTGCACATTGCTACAGACCCCATTCTTGCCCATGACCTTATTTCACGAGATCGATTATTTACGCCCCCCAAACAAAAAGGAATAAACGCAATTCAAGCCTTAGACGCCGCGGAAGAACAAATGCTTTTGCAAATTCAAGATTTTTTGATGTATGCGGTCGATCGAGGAGATATGCGCAGAGCTCCTTTAGTCGGCTCAAGTCTTAGCGTATTAGGATTCGCTTTTGTAAAATAGTCGCTCTTACCACCTCATCACAATGGGTGGTTTTCTTTTTCTTAAAAAGAAAAAATCGAAAGCGGTAAGCTTTCGATGAGGGTTATTCGCCCTGAAGCGCTTGTTGAGCTCGGGGCGAAAGTAATTCGCTTCCAGAAGTGTCGCGCTTCTCACTCTTGCGATGAACGGCACGTGTTCCGGAAACCGGTGCTGGTGCAGCAATCACTTGACCGCTCGCGGGAGCGGGCGGAGTGACAGGTTGAGAAGCCGGAGTCATAGCATGTGTGATCCAACTTGTGAGAGGATTGCTCGGGGCTTTCTTCTCAAAGAATTCATCAACATACTCGCCCGTCCACGTCCAAGTTGCGAGCACGAAGAGGAGAAGTACCGCTCCACCCCAAATCCACTTGTTTGGTGGACGAAGAGTGGTTTCGGTTACAATACCATTTGTCTTGACGCGTTCCTTGATGTGCAGCCAGCGCGCAGCCAGTGCAAAAATCGGACCACCAATGACAATCCAGAGAATGAACTGTGTGATATGCGACCCTTTGACATGAAGCCACAACGCACCAAATGACGCACCTGCGTGCTGTGAAAAAATCACCGCAACGGTAGCAATGAACACAATAACCGAAAGTGTTTTAAATAGACGCATCGTCTTACCTGCACGCTGACGCGCTTCTTCATTGAACTCATACCCAGTTAGTCCCATTTGAGATGCAATAGCAATGAGTGTGGGGACACACATGAGCAGACGCAAGAGCAACGGAGTTTTCACTGTAAGCAAAATGATGAATATGCCGACATGAATTCCGATGAACATGATCAGGACGCGTCCCTTATTGACGAGCCAATCCTTATGCATGCCTGGAAAGAACCGTGTCACAAGAGACAAAAGCCCCTGAATGACTGTAAATAAGTGCAGTTCTATAATCGCCAGAAATCCTCCGCCCAGTACGAGTCCGATAGCGAATTCATTTGGCGCTAATCGCCCCATTGCGTCTGCGAGAAGAAAGATTACGGCAGGAATTCCCGTCATGATTGTAAGAACCACGAACAGAAATCGAAGCCACTTTTCAAACCCGACCACAAGCCCTGCAAACACAATCGCAGGAATGAAGTACAAGCCGTTCACCCACGAAACCGCGAGCGGACGATCCAGATTCACACCAAAGGCTCCAAGGATCACAAGGGTGAGAAACAAAGCGAACAGCGTCGTGAGACTAAAGAGGCTCGCAAGAGCGATCTTTCCAGCCGCTCCGGCAACTTCTCCAATCGCCGTCTCAACACGCGTTCCAACCGTAGTGGTGACTCCTGCCGTTCC
>MGFD01000041.1:1966-5351 GCA_001791715.1 Candidatus Uhrbacteria bacterium RIFOXYB2_FULL_45_11
ATGCTTCGCCCGCGCAAGCGCCTGACGAATCTTGTTCTCAAACGTAAGCGTTGCACCCATCCACGTTTGCACGTGTTGAACGATCGCGTCTATGTCTTCTTGCTTAAAACGCCCGTCTGCATCTTCCTTGCCAACGAACTCTTCGCCGAGCAGGTTGATGTAGTTTGCGTTGCGAGCAATGTCTTGTATGAAGTCACGCAAATAGCGCTGCTCGTGCTCTGCGAGTACCGCAAGGGTTCTTGAAATAATGAATGTGAACGCACTTCCTTTTTCATGAAGCGCGTCAAATCCTTCTTTCTTCGCCGGAGGCGGATCTTTTGGAGTAACTTGCTTCAAGAGCTTGTTGATCGTCTCAGGATCAATTCCTGGCACGGTTCCCAAGCGAGCAAACGCCACGTCAATTGGAAGAATTTCCACATTGAGCGCGCGCTGACACAACTTTTTATACTCATCTTCCAAAATTTCTTCTTCGACAATTTTGGACGGAGCATCTTTTCCATCCTTCAGCTTGCCGCCGGGAATCTTCTTTTCTTTCGTCCGACTCACAGACGCGATTCGCGCTTGCTTCAGACGTTGATATTCCGCACCTTCGCAACACGGAAGACCAAGACTATCAAAACGAACTGTTTTTGTTCCGTCTGCTGCCGTTTCGAACTCACAGACAAAAACCTTCGCAGGCTCGCTCGCATTCGGATTCACAAATGCCACCTGATCAAGTCGACCAGCCTTTTGCGGTACAGGAGCACGGTCATCCGACCGGACTTTCGCCACAGCGGCATGTACATCCGATTCCCAAGAGTCGGTTGCGCCATCAATAGCACCAACGATTAAGGACGGAGCCAAGCTCTGAAGAATAAAACGAACCTCTCGCATGGTGGCACTTTGGTCTTCCGGAAGAATGCTAGCAAACTTTTCCGGACCCATCGTCTGAAGGACTTTGGCAATGCCGGCACCAAGGCCGGTCAACGTGAGCCCAAGCATACGCGGACCAAGAATCCCTCGCATCACGGACAAAAATTCGCTGTTACGCAAACGAATGATCGCCTGTGCAACAATATCGTGTGAACTCGCGCCCTTCGCGATTTCTTCACGAAGATGCTCAGAAAGTTGTTGATGAACAGAACGTTCAACGATCTCGCCGCCCATCGCAGCAATAATCTCTTTCAAATCGATCGCCATCTGACCCTCCTACGCGTGATTTCCTGTTCTCAAAAGCGCACAGCGCGCCGTAAAGAACACGTATCTTATACCTGATTTTTTACATTTTGTCAATGATTCTTGTCATATTTTGTTGATAAAACAAAACAAAAATCGATCTTTTGATCGATTTGTTATGAAACATTAACGTTCTTGGATCCCCTCCACCTTCGAGGGGGAGGGGATCATTAAAGAAGAATAGCAGCCGGATCCGTTAATTCCGTCTTTTCTTTAATAAGCTTGGTAAGCATGGCCCGATCGTTATTTCGGCCTGTGAGAATTGCTCCCACAATCGTATTTTTTCTCACAAAAATTTCCGTCACTCCGCCCTCTGCAACGCTTCCAATCACTTGCGTGGCGTCCGCATGTTCGCGCGAAGTGTCTCCAATAAAAATCATTTCGATCCCAACAATATTCATTGCGTATGATGAAACAAGATCAAAGGGAGTTTGTGTTCCCGTCATGTTTTTTGCCACAACACGTCCTTGCATCTGAGCGTTCATCCAGTTCCCCGTTATAAACGGACGATGGAATCGCTCATCAAAAAATTCTGCAACATCTCCTGCAACATACACATCTTTCACATTCGTTTCTAAAAATGCGTTTGCAAGAATACCGTTTTGCATCTCAATTCCTGAATCTTGTAAAAAGGAAAAGTGCGGAGCAACCCCAACGCCGATTCCCAAAATCGAACATGGATGTGTTTGTCCATTGATCAAAACAGATTCGAGTGTTTTCTCGCCCGCAAAAGAAAATTCTTTGGCGTTCTCAATTACGGTAATTCCACTTTTTTCTAATTGTTGTTTGATGAGCTCACCTGCCTCATCAGAAATTCCGCGCGACCACATGTGTGCTCCACGGTACGCGATCGTTGTTTTGATGTTCGCCTCATGAAAAATATTGAGATACTCACAGGCAATAAATCCCCCACCGTAAATAACGGCGTGTGCATCTTTTGGAAGGGCTCGCATGAGTTCAACCAAGTGATCCGCGTCATCAAGTGTGCGCAAATAAGAAACACCTGGAACATCTTGATCCAAAAGTTTCACCTCACTCCCGCTTGCGATCAACAATTTATCGTAAGGCAATTCTCCTCCATCAAAAAATTCAATGTGTTTATTTTTTGTATCAACACGCGACACAATCTCTCCGGTGATCCATTCGATTTTTTGTTCTTGATACCATGTTTCCTTTTTCAAAAAAACACGCTCACGTGGAATTTTTCCCTTAATATAATGCGGCAACAAAACACGCGAATAAAGCGCGTGAAACTCCTCAGAAATAAGCGTGATCTCGGCGTCCGCATCCAACTTCCGCAATTCTTCTGCAGCAGTTGTTCCCGCGATCCCTCCACCGATAATGACGTAGTGCATAAAGAAAAATTCTAAACTCTCAATCCTAAATTCTAAAAAGGAATACCTTGTTTAGAATTTAGATATTAGGATTTAGAATTTATTAAACTTACATGTCTGGAAACAATTGTTTTCCTGCTTCGTCAAAAATAAAAATCGCAAGGGTTGGACACGATTGTGCACCGAGTAAAATCGTTTCGAGTTCATCGTCTGTAACTTCCATCCAACGTTCGTATTTTGAACCTTCTGGCTCCGTTCCGTGATCCAAAACGTACGCTTTATTTTCTGCGTTCATTTGAAATGTTTCTGGCGCGATGGTGACACACGATGCGGCACCGATACACAAATCTTCATCTACTTTTACGCGAATACGTGGCATATTAGAGTGCTCCAAAATATTTTTCTTTATAGAAACGAATCAATTCTTCAACCGCCGGAAGACAGTTTGGATTTCCGATTCCAACTTTTGTTTTTTGTTGAACGAGTTCAAGTGTGTGTGCGCCTTCGAGCACGGCTTCCTCGATGTCGTGATCCGTGACTTTCGAAACTGGATCAATAATACGAGACGACTCAACCACAATTTTATCAAACTTTGACTCGCGACGATAGAAGTCGTTAATCGCGTCGCGGAGTGCTTTGTCGCAAAGCACGGAACAGTGAAACTTTCGTTGTGGAAGTCCGCCGAGGCGCTCCATGATGTCTTGTGGTTTGAGCTTGCGCGCTTCTTCGAGTGTCATTCCGTTATTTTCTGTCACAATCACAGACGCCATCGACGTTGACGCAATCGCACTTCCGCAACCAAATGTCTTCCATTTAAATTCTTCGATTCTTTCTGT
>MGFD01000041.1:5418-6762 GCA_001791715.1 Candidatus Uhrbacteria bacterium RIFOXYB2_FULL_45_11
GCGTTATAGAGCGTTTCATCCGCGTCGTTTTCCATAAAATTTTTTGGATGAAAAAAATGTTCTTTCACAATATCTGTGTAGAACCAGGATTTGGTTTGATCATGAGAAGCGACATCACCCTTTGTGCCCGCGACGGGTTCTTGTTTGTGCATATGGAAGACGTGGGTAGATACGGATTACAGATGAATACAGATAGGGATAACGGAGTGTCGAAAAACGTTTTTCAAAACGTCTATCTACATCTGTATTCATCTGTAATCCGTATCTACCCCTATTATTTACAGCCAATACTTTTCGTCCACACTTACAGGACTAATAGAGCGAAGTGTTTGAACGAGGGGTGGAAGTGTTTTTAAAACGTAGTCGATATCCGATTCGGTCGTAGAGTGGCCGAGCGAGAAGCGCATGGAGCCATGTGCAACTTCGTACGGAAATCCAAGGGCAAGAATCACGTGTGATGGGTCGAGCGAAGCCGATGTACACGCAGAACCGGTCGATGCGTAAATTCCGGATGCATCAAGATACAAAAGTAATGCTTCACCTTCGATATCGATGAACGACGCGTTTACGTTATTTGGCAAACGGTTGATGCGATCGCCGTTGATGCGAGTTCGAGGAATAGTCGAAAGAATTCCATCGATCAGTTTGTCACGAAGCGGCAAAAGTCGTGCAGTCTCCGCAACACGTTCCGCTTGTACGAGCTCAAACGCTTTTGCAAATCCGATAATGCCCGCAACGTCTTCTGTTCCCGGACGAATACCGCGTTCTTGTGCGCCGCCGAACATGAGCGGTTCAAGTTTGATTCCGCGCTTCACATACAAGAGCCCTGTTCCTTTTGGCCCATAAATTTTTGGGCTGTTCATGGTGAGCATGTCGACGTGGAGTTTTTCGACGTTCATGTCGAGATATGCCGCGGCTTGGCATGCATCTGTGTGGAATACAAGATGAGGAAGTTTTTTCTCTTCACGATATTTTTGAATAATCGTTCCCATTTCCACAATCGGCTGGATGGTTCCAACTTCATTGTTTGCATACATGACAGACACGAGAATTGTATCTTCTGTAAGAGCCTCTTCAATCTGTTTCGGATCAATCATCCCCTCTTTGCTTGGCTTGAGATACGTTACGCGAAAACCTTCTTTTTTCTCGAGACGAATACACGCTTCAAGGACAGCGTGGTGCTCGAACGAAGTCGTAATAATGTGCGTACCAAACTGTTTGTTCATGCGCGCGTACCCAAGGATTGCGAGGTTGTCAGATTCAGTCCCGCCTGAAGTAAACAAAATCTCATCCGGACGGACGTGCAAAATATTCGCCATCGAAGCACGCGCTTCTCGAAGCGCA
>MGFD01000042.1 GCA_001791715.1 Candidatus Uhrbacteria bacterium RIFOXYB2_FULL_45_11
CGACACAAACAAACGCAGCCGCTCGATTAGAAATACCCTGCATCCGCTCGAGTGTATGCTGAACAAGTTGTGCATCAGATGCACCTTCGCCAGCCCATCGTGCAGTAAACACACCCGGTGCGCCGTTCAGAGCATCGATACAAATTCCAGAATCATCCGCAAGGGAAAGAACGTTTGTTGCCTCACAGACTTCCATCGCTTTTTTGAGCGCGTTATCCGTAAATGTAAGACCATCTTCCACGACTTCGTCTGTAACACCCGCCTCATGTGCAGATTGAATCTCATACGGCAAACCCGCAAGAATGGATTTCATTTCTGCAAGCTTTCCGGGATTATGTGTGGCAAAAATAAGGCGCATATGGACTCCTTTATCGTGAAGAGAACAAAGTATAGCCTGAACAAAAACGATTGACAATGTTTCATGTTTGCCGTAAAAACGAGATGCTTTCAATAGAAGAGGAAAACCCATGGCAGAAGTTGAGCGATCTGCGCTGCAAAGAGCTCTTAAAAGACACACAACGGATGAACATGCAAAAGAACTCATGGACATCCTTGAACCGTTGTATCGCATGTGTGCGTATGAGCATTTTTTTTATGGCCACTCAACAGACATCCCGGAAGAAATTCCGGAGGCCATCGAACTTCTTACACAGCATCCATGCAGTGGCATCGAATTCATTGCGGAATCGATTATTCCCGCACGATTAATACGCGCGCCACAAAATTCCAATTTTATCCGAAGGACACGTCTTTGCTTAGAACAGCGAGTCGTATCGTACATTTCCGTCACGCATGCGTTCAATTTGAACTATGACATGCGATACAGTTTTGGAACACGACTTCAGTCAAAACTTCCGGGCAACTTATGGAACCAGTTGTGGGAAAGCATACGCTATTGGCTCCTGTGCGAAATTGCAGGCGATGCCTACAAACAAGAAGCAGATGCGCTCCGAAAAATTGTTCGGATGTGCGTGGGCGGAAACATTATTTTCGACCAAAAACCAAACGATCCACGCATCACCTATGTTGTGAATGCAAAAGACCCAGCACCAGACACACGTTTTCGATGGCAATAAAAGGAGGAAACATGGAAACTCGCCGTGGGATACTCAAAGCGTTTCTTCTGGAACACGTTTCACATGAACGTACCACGCATATATTAACGACCATCGAACCACTTTTCGTGGCCGTTGAATCGGAATCCATCACGATCAATGAGGCCCCCCTCAAAAATCGCATGCTCCTGATAACCACGAGCACAAATATCCTACGTGAGAACCTGACCTTTGTTCTCATGCAGAGTCTCATGAAAAACCTCCTCGCTCTCATGCGAAAAACACCTCCGTTAACAAACGACCAGCTCGGCACACAGCTCTTTCATCTGATTTTTGACTGGATTCTTGCGGAGTGTTGTCCCATACAAGACAATCACGCAAAAGCACTCGAACATCTCGTTCAACAAACACTCTCTTCTCCTCACACGTGATTACACGTGTGTTTTTTTATACACATCCATTGACATACGCACCTAAACTCGTTACGCTTCTTTGTCGTAACAACTCATACGACACCGGAGGAACACACATGCATCTTAAGACGGATTCAAGCTTGAACGGAGCTCTTATCGGCAGCACCATGCGTGATTGCGTCGAGCGTGCCATTCGCATCATTCGCAACAAACGATTCACGTTCGAACCGATTCTGAAAGGCATTCGCGCCAATGGTCGCAAAGACTGGGTCACAGACGCGGACACCGATGCGCAAATCATGTACGCAAAAGTGCTGCACGAACGGTTCCCCCTTTTCGGAATCATCGCCGAAGAAGCAGAACTGTACATTGAATGTAGGCATCCGGCTGGAAACTACTGGTTCTCCGTTGATCCGCTTGACGGAACGAGCGCATTCAAGCGCAAGCAATCACACGGCATCGGTACAATGATCGCCTGCATGCACGACGACGAAGTCATCGCCGTTGCAATCGGTGACGTCCTCACGGGTGAAATTTACTATTATCGCCCTGACTCGGACAAAACACACAGACTAGATGTGCATCAGCATAATTACAAAGAAGTTCTTTCCATCGACACAGATCTTCCACTCTCCAAGCAATACGTGCTTTTGCGCGATCCGGTCGAAAACCATTCGGAAGTGACTCAGCGTCTCGTCCAAGTTCGTCCGCATCCCTTGTTTGATTCACACGAAATCACAGGCGGCTCAATCGGACTTTCGATGGCGCGTCTGTGGAAGGGCGAAGTCGGCGCCGCAATTCTGCGCCCCGGCACACAAAAGCCGTGGGATATTTGTCCGATAATCGGCATCACCAATCGTCTCGGATTCGTCTTTTTCTCGATCACCTCGTTTCTTGAAAACAAAGATGGTCGCGTTCATTTGCTTCGGACAAATCTGAAAGCAAATCCTCAGCCATTTCCGATCAACACAGACACACTCGTGATCCACGAAAGTCGCATCAAAGAGCTCACCGAATGGTGCGCACGCGCAGGCCTCACCATCACCCCCTAACCGTCATTCTCGACGGTTTTTTTATTTTCCGTTATCCTATCCGCATTATGACCATTCTCGACGGAAAATCGTACGCCTCAACGATTCGAACCAAAATCAAAGATCGCATTAACACCCTTCAGACCAAACCCGGTCTTGCTATTCTTTTGGTTGGAGACGATCCCGCCTCGCACATTTACGTAAACCTGAAACAAAAAGCGTGTGAAGAAGTCGGAATTCATTTTGAAAAATGTGAATATACAGCAGATGTTTCTGAATCAGAACTGATTAAAAAAATAACAGAATTGAATAACCGAGATGACATTCACGGCATTCTTGTTCAACTTCCTCTCCCAACACAAAACGCCAATCACGTGATCGCTGCAATCGATCCACGCAAAGACGTAGATGGATTTCATCCAAAAAATCTTGAAGCGCTTCGAGCAAACAAACCAGCTCTTGCGCCAGCCGTTGTCCTTGGCATTCTCAAATTGATCGATAAAGCCGTTCAAGGTCGCGAACGTTCCGGATTGCACGCCACCATTATCTCAAGTGACTTTTTTGCAGAACCCCTTCAAATTCTCCTTCGCGAACAACAAATTTCTTCAGATATCGTTCGTCCTTCTGATCCCCTGTTTATCCAAAAAACAACCGAGGCAGATATTTTAATCGTTGCCCTTGGGAAACCAAATCTCATCCATGCAGACATGATTAAACACGGCGCCATACTCATTGATGTCGGAACAACAAAAGTGGACGGCAAACTTGTTGGAGACATAGACCGTGCGTCCGTTGAATCGCGCGCTGGCGCGCTCACACCTGTTCCAGGCGGCGTTGGACCTATGACGGTTGCGATGCTCCTTCTGAACACACTCAATGCATACGGAAAACAAAAAAGAACTTCCTAAGAAGTTCTTTTTTGTATTACTTTAGAGAAGACTTTTGTAAGGAAGCAAGAATTCCCGCAAGAAAAACAGCGAGTAGTGTGCTCCAGTTTGCACGCATTTGTGAGAAATTTATAATAGACGTCCAATCAAATCCATACACATACGGCACAAGCAACGCAGAGAAAATAAGCGTAAGTGCAATCCATCCAAATGCAACAATGAATCGATCATTCCAGTCATTTATACTTTTTCTCAAATAAAAAAATGAAAAGAAAAAAATCAAGATAGGAAAATAGGCATACATGGCAACATGAAGCACTCCGCTTTTTGTGACCGTGTATCCAACATATAAAAGAAACGAACCTGGGTACAGCGTAAGGAATAAAAACAAAAAATACAGAAAGTATCTTTTTGAGAAATAACGTTTCAATGTTTCCATATAAAATGATTATACCAAAAATCGATATAAAGTGAAAATCAATCCACCCAAGAAAAAAATGATAGCGAGCCAAGAAAATGCGTCAGGTAAGTTCAAACAATGACGCTCTTTACAGATGGGTTCACGTTTTAATTGCAAATAACAAAGCACAATAAAAATTCCGAGCATTCCTCCGAACACAGAACCAATAAATCCCACCAAATCAATAAATTCTCGAACACCAAATGTAAACAAGACAAATGGAACAATAACCGTTAAAAACCAGGCTGTTTTTTGAGAACGCTGAAAATCATATTTGAATGTGTTTTGGAGTTGAATGCCAAGAATCATGAAAATAGACAAAATGGTGATCAAACCAAGTGCGGAAGTAATAAGACGAAAAGAAGATCCAAACACAGGAATCAATCCATCAAATGCCGCTCCAGTTGTGACAGGTCCCGTTACTCCAACAACGGCGAATGCAAACAAGGCATACAACAAGACAACGATGGTAATTCCAATCAGGATTGCTTTTCCCAATTGTTTTTTTGCACGCAAGCCTAAAACATCCCGCATCTCTGGAACAATTCCAGTTGAAGACAGCGCAAACAAGATGATTCCGTACGGAAGAAACCATTTTGTTGCGTCTAAAGACTGCAAATGAGTCCATTCAATGTGCGGAAGTGAAATGCCGATAATAAAAAGAAACAGAAACAGAAACGCAAGAATAACAAACACTTCAAGCTTGGATGCAAATTGTAATCCACGAAAAATAAGAAACGCGGCAATGAGCCCAACAGCATACGAATACGGAACAACGGATCCTCCAAATATGGGAGATAAAATCAGAAACAAAAATTTCCCTCCAATAATCATGTATGCAAGCATGGCACCCCAAATACTTGAACAAATAGCAATCGTGCTCAGCCATGACCATTTTTTTCCAAGATAAATCTCTACATACCCAACAAGACGGTGGGTTCCTTCTGTTTGTAACGTGATTTCTGCATACATGAATTGCACCATGAGTAAGACAAGGGCAATCACGAGTAATTCAAGAAACCCAATCGCAAATCCACTTTGTGCAAAAGCAAAAGGCAGTCCAAAAACTCCAACCCCAACAACTCCACCGATCATCATGAAAACCGCGCGAATAAATTTAAGATCTGGGTGAATCACAGGAAAAGTAGAAAGGAGTAAAGGAGAAAGTAGAAAGGGTTTTGAAACAAAAAGTGAAATAAAATGAGACAGAAACCTCATTTTCCTTTCTACTTTATGCTTTCTACTTTCTACTTTTATCATCCCCAATTATAACACAGGTTGTCCCCTACCTGCCGGCAGGCAGGTCTTGTCTCGTGTGTACAGCGTGCTAAGATACCCCCATCTATGGCATCGCACGAGCGCATTCCCCCACAAAACCTGGAGGCCGAACAATCTTTGCTCGGATCTATTTTGATTGATAAAGATGCGATCGTAAAAATTGCAGATCGTTTGCAGTCGGAAGATTTTTATCGCCCCGCACACCAATGGATCTATGAAACCATTCAAGATCTTGTTGAACGTCATGACCCAATTGATATTCTCTCCCTTGGAAATCGTCTAGAAGAAAAAGGTCAACTCACACAAATTGGCGGACGCGCGTATCTTGTCGAACTTTCAAACATGGTGCCAACGGCAGCAAACATTGTGCACTATGCAGAAATCGTTCAGAAGAAAGCAATCTTGCGACGCTTAATCGGTGCAGCAGCAAACATTTCTCAAATGGGATTTGACGAAGGCGAAGAAGTCGATTCAACCCTTGATGAAGCCGAACGCGCCCTTTTTCAAGTTTCAGAAAAATATAACAAGAATTCCTTTGTATCCATCAGAGATGTTTTAGACGGAGCGTTTGAACGCATTGATGAACTTCACCGTGATCGCGGAAAATTACGCGGAATTCCAACGGGATACACCGCACTTGATCAAATCCTTGCGGGATTTCAGCGCTCAGATCTCATTATTCTTGCAGCGCGTCCATCGTGTGGAAAGACATCGCTTGCGCTTGATATGTGCAGACATGTTGGAGTGAACATGAAAATTCCAACCGCGTTTTTCTCTTTGGAAATGAGTAAAGAGCAGCTCGTTGACCGTATGATTTGTGCGCAGGCGAACGTAGATCTCTGGAAACTCCGTACGGGCCGACTCTCTGATAAGGCGGACGATTTCCCAAGAATCGCAGATGCACTGGGAAAACTCTCGGAAGCTCCAATTTTCATTGATGACAATGCAAACCTGAACATCATGCAGTTGCGCACAAAAGCTCGTCGTTTGAAAACAGAACACGGACTCGGCATGATTATTGTGGACTACTTGCAGCTCATGGAAGGTCGATCAAAAAAATCGCAAGAAAATCGTGTGCAGGAAGTTGCAGAAATTTCACGCGGATTAAAACAGATTGCAAAAGAGTTAGACGTTCCCGTGCTCGCGCTCGCCCAGCTTTCGCGTGCTGTGGAACTGACAAAACCAGCTATTCCAAAACTTTCGCACTTGCGTGACTCTGGATCTATTGAGCAGGACGCGGACGTTGTCATGTTTATTTACAGAAAAGCCGCAGACAAAAACTTCCGCGAAGAAGATTTGGCACCAGAAGATAAAAACATCGCGGAAATTCACATCGCAAAACATCGTAACGGTCCAACCGGCATGATTCGTTTGTTCTTTGAAAAAGAACGCGCTTCGTTTCGTAACTTAGACGCTCACGGCGGCGGCGGAGCGGGAGGCGGTCAATCTTCTTCAAACTCTGGAGGATTCGCCCCATACGCAACCGCACAAAAACAACCCGCCCATGCACCACTCGGACAACCCGGAGGCGGCGTCACAGTCATGGCTCCCCCACCAATTGATCCAAACCCAAGCACGAGATAATATAAGTAGATACGGATTACAGATAAATACAGATAGGGATGACGTGTCTGAAAAACGTTTTTCGGAACCGAATATCTCCATCTGTATTTATCTGTAATCCGTATCTACCCCTAATTTTTTCTTATGTTCTCCAAACTCAAACAATTCAAAGACATGAAAGATCAGGCAAAACACATGGAAGCAGAACTTGCCACTGTTATATCTGAAGGCGAAGCTGCTTGGGGCAAAGTAAAAGTCACGGTCAACGGAAACCGCGATATGGTTGGATGCATCATCGATCCTTCCATGACATCAGATCTTTCAAAGCTCCAAGAAGCCCTCTGTGAAGCACACAAAGACGCAATTAAAAAAATGCAATTCAAGCTCGCAAAGAAAGTTCAAGAAATGGGCGGATTGGATATGTTGAAAAATTTGGGAGGATAGAAACTTGGGTAGATACGGATTACAGATGAATACAGATAGGGATGACGTGTCTGAAAAACGTTTTTCGGAACCGAATATCTCCATCTGTATTCA
>MGFD01000043.1 GCA_001791715.1 Candidatus Uhrbacteria bacterium RIFOXYB2_FULL_45_11
GCCGTAACCGTTCGGCTTGGTGCCGCCGATGACGTCGTCGAAGCCGTGCTGCGCAAGGAAGCCCGAGAGCTTCGAATACGTCTGCTGCTCGCCGGGTTCGCGCCAGAGCACACGACCTTCGCTCTCCGCCTTCTCGATCATGGCGACGAATTCGGTGTGTTTGGCACGCGCAATGACTTCGCCTTCTTCATACCAGACGAACGCCCGCGCTTCGTTGGTGAATTGCTCGCTCCCTTCGTGCTTGCCCTCGAAGTCCATGGCGTGGCTGCGTGCGCAACCAAAGTGGAACAGCGCGTTTGCGAGGTCCGCTTCAGTCAGCTTGCCAGCCTTGATGGCGTGAAGAAGGCCCGTGTAAGAAACGATGAGCTTGCGCATTAGTAACCTCGTGCCCCGCGAATCGCCGGGCGTATGTGAGTTGTCTTTCGGAACCAGACTCAGTCCGTCCACCACATTCACGAGAGACGTGAGGTGATGTTCAGAGTCGAGTCCTGATCCGTTGGAGTTCCATTGGATCAGGCAAGACGGTTTTCAAAGAGCTATGTCTCTCATTCGCGCGAAGCTAGGTGAGAGGGGGGTTGAAGGAACTAGGCGGCGGCTTGTTGCCAGGCCCACTCTTCGTCTTTCGTAAAATCGATGTCGTCGTCGACGTCGTCGGCCCACACGGGACCGTCTTCGCTGTGGCACCAGTATCCGTAATTGTAACGCCATTCGAGATCATCGAGCAGATCGGCTTCAAAATACCTATCTGCTTCTCTCGCTTCGTCCATCAAGAACAGATTGGAGAGGGCTTGCTCGAGCACCTGTGCCCACACCTCGTCTTCTCGCTTCCATGCAAGATATGTGGCGCACGCTTCGTCGACGATCGACCACGGAACGTGGACGGTCTCTTCGTGGCGACCCCACTGAGCTCCGGCTCGCTTGACGCGTCCGGAGTTCTTCCATGTGTGGGAGGTTCGAACGCGAGCGAGCCAGTGCCGATTCTCGTCGTTCTTCGTGTCGCGCGCTTGGAATCGCGCGATCTTCTCCTCGCCGTCGGGGTTCGACTCGAGGTGAACTTGACCAAGCGGTTCCTCCATCGTGTACCTCTCGAGTTTCTCTGGTAGAGAACCGAGTTTTTGTTCACGCACTTGGCGTAGCATCCAAAACGAATGCGTTCCAATATGCATGTCTTTGATCTCTTTCTCTAGCTGTTTTATTTTTCTCTTTTTATTGTCCACGTACCGCCCACCGCAGGGTGGATTTGCGAACACGAGGTCGGGACCCTCGTCGAAGTCATTTTCATCGCGATCTGCCCAGCAGATCTCGATCCCACGTCCGGGCTTCCTCGGCGCGCCGCTCACCTTGAGTGTGCGCATGAAGCGGTCGTTTTCGGCCTGGTCGAAGTTGCTGTTCGCGACACGCGGGCCCACGCCGACGAGGTTGTCGAAGCGGCGCGTGCCGGTGAGCCCCTTGCGACCAGTGCGAGACTTTCCAAAAGTTAACATGCTTCTCCTCTATGCCGACCCAAACTTGGGCGGGCGTTTTTGTACTTTCTTAGATCACCACCCCGCAGACAACGGGGAGAGTCTCTAGAAAAGCCACGTCGTTCGCGAACGACATGGAAGGCTCAATCAACTTCTGGAATTTCCAGTAGGTGATTAAGCGAGTTTGATGAGAGAAAGAACTAGAGTTTCAGCATGGCTGCGCACATCAGTGGCTGTGAGTAGCCGGAGCCACCATATGGAATGGGGCTTTGGATCATGACCAGGTCGTTCGCCATGAGCGTTTCGATCTGATCGTTCACCTTGGTCCACACACCGTCTTTGATGATGTACACATCCGGAAGCGTCAGTTGCATTGCGATCTTGTCGATCACAGTGCCACTGCACAGTTTCCATTTGCCGGGATACTCGTTTGCATTGAAGCTCACGAATTTCTTGGTCAAGTCTAGGTCGATCGCCACGAAGGTGTCGTGGACGAACGAGGCTCCAGACCAGTCCGAGTAGGACTTACTTTTGGAGAATTCGATCTCCTTAAGCGAGTTGCCGAACTCGTAGATGAAGCCGTCCTTGTACGGCCAATCCGAGGTCGTAGTGCCGAAAACGACGACGAGCTTGTAGCTATCCTTGGTGACTTCGATGTCCGGGAGGAGTTTGCACTCCGCCGTGCACTTGTTGCACCAATTCGCAAAGCCCGGATTCGACGCCGACTTGCCCGAGTTCACATACGAGCAATCGCACTCTTCGTCCGTCGCGCCATCGCAGTCGTTGTCTTTGCTGTCGCCGCAGACTTCCGTCTTTGGCGTTCCGGCCGGTTTCGAGCAAACCGTACCCGAGCCGTCCGCTGTGCAGACGTTGATCGAGTCCGGAACAGCACACTCGCCAATGCCCATCTGGCAGTTGGTACCGATCATGCCGAAGCTTTCATCGGTGTAGCCGTCGCAGTTGTTGTCCTTGCCGTCGCACAGATCCGCCGTTGTCGGCGAGATGCTGGCGTCCGCGTCGTTGCAGTCCTCGTCGTTCAACACCAGCCAGGGACCGACGGTTGGAGGAACACAACCGGCTACTACCGGCTTGCCAATATCTCCAAACCCATCGTGGTCGAGATCGACGTACCAGAACCGCTCGTTCTCATCGATCTCTCCGTCGCAGTCATCGTCGACGTTGTTGCAGATCTCGATGCCTGGCGTGCACATAGGTTCCGACGTCGGCTCCGGCGTCACACACGTGTCGCCGTAGCCATTCTTATCGGTGTCCAAGCACTGGCCGCTGCCCTTGATGCATGCAACGCAGATCGACACACACGTGTCGCCGATCTGTTTGAAGGAGTCATCGATCGACTCGCAGTCGATCTTGGTCACCTCGACCGTCTGCACCTCGACCACCTTGGTCGGGTGGATATTGGTGGTCTCGCATGCCGTGAGTGCCAAAAGCGCCAGGAACAAAATTTCGATCTTCATCAGAACCTCCAATCGGCCTCGGCCGATCTTTTTTTGTAAACTTTCTAACTGACTCAGTTCCACCACGATACACATCGCGAAGGAAGTCGAGTCTCCCAGTTGTGAAGCAACTGAGAGCAAGACCCGGCAGAGATCGCCGGGGGTATTTTTCAAAGAGCGAATCCGTTCAGCGCGCAGCTGTTGGGAATGGACGTTTTTACATCCAGGGGAACTCCGATGAACATTTGTTCATCGGGATCACCTCAGAGGTGACCTCGAATTCTTCCCGCCCGTCCAGCGCGAGCGTTGCTGCTCGCTCTGCCTTGTAGCTTTTGTTCTCTTGCGTGCACGCACACGCAAAAATGATGATGGCGACGAACAAAGCGCAAAACTTCATGGTTCCTCCGTGGCGATTTTTTTTACCGCCGCTTGTCTACTCTCGTCGTTCACCACACAGCGTGATGCTCGAAGTTGAGCGCTCGAGGAACCGGGAAGAAGTCCGGGTTCCTCAAGCAGATGTCAAAGAGCAAGTCTCATTCGCCGCGAAGGCTAGGTGAGAGAGAGGGGGGAATGTTATTCCGTTGCGCAAGATGCTTTCTCTTGCTGCATTGTCCATCTTCCTGCGGCGATTCCGCAGAAGAGAGAGACAACGATCGCAACCAGGAGCACTAGAAATGGCTTTCGCATTATTTTTTTTCTTTTTGCTCCGCGTCATGCGCCGAGCGTTCTCACTCTGCTCTGTGCATCACACGTCCGTCGATCGGAGGTGATGTTCAGAGTCGAGTCTCCCAGTTGTGAAGCAACTGAGAGCAAGACCGACCACGTTGGCCGGGGAAGTTTCAAAGAGCGAGTCTCTCATTCGCCGCGAAGGCTAAGTGAGAGGGAGGGTGAGTGTTGAGCTAGTGGTTTCGCTCAACCCCAACGTATACTCCGTTTTTTTGACAGTAGAACCTCTTCCCGTGTTTGGAAGAGGTCCACTTGGGATTGTTCATCCCAAGTTTCTCACAGACTACCTCGTCCTCGAAGGCGAGGATCGCCTTCGCAGTTTCCTTCACCGCCGCCCGGGATCGACACACAAACATTGTGTCGATCCAAGTGATGCCGGCGATCACTGCCAACATCGCGGCCAGGAGCCCAGCTACAGCAGCTACCCCAAACAATGCGTCATCAATGCGCACATTTGACCGCGCCAAGCCTCGCGCGGTTTTGGTCGAGCGCGCAATTACGAAATAGCTCATCGCATCTCCTCTTGCCGACGTCCATGACGCGGGCGGTTTGTCTAACAAAAAGAACCCATAATTGCTTACTTCAAAAGAGAAATACCCAATTATTGGTTCTTGTTATTTTGCTACCGCGATTCCTTCTTCGCCCAAAAGGGCTTCGAAGGATACGTTGGGCCATGATAGCGATGGTCTCTCCCCATAGTTGTAAAGAAGGAATAGGCTCGTTTGACACGATTATTCAATCTAAGCGTGGATATACTATATCACTTTTTGGGGATTTTGTCAAGGGTTGAGTGATGTATAATCGCTTATTTTAGCGAAAAGTCAGAAATGGCGGAGAAGGCGGATAGGGTTGAAAAGGCAATGGAAAATAAAAGGAAATAAAATGATCGTCGTTGACAAACATCGAGAATGAATATATGATAATATCATATTAAACTATCATATATGTCCACACTTTCCGTTCCGCTCGACGCACAACTTGAGGCGTTTATTGATTCGATGGTCAAATCTGGCCGTTATTCAAATAAAGCTGTGGTTGTAAGACAGGCAATTAAGAAGATGTCTGAGGATGAGGCGATCGAAGCAGTCATGCAAGGTATGCGTGAACTTCGAGAGGGAAAGATTTTGTCCGGGGATCTTGATGAGCTTGCTAAGCAAATAGTTTAAAATATGGAGATTCATTACGCTCCATCTTTTCTTCGAAGTTATAAGAAGTTGTCCGTTTCCTTGCAATTAGAGGTAAAAGCAAAAATTGCTTTGTTTCGTGATGTAGACAATCACACAGTACTTTTTGTTCATAAACTAAAAGGCGCTCTTGAAGAGCAGTATAGTTTTCGGGTGAATTATAAAATCAGAATTGTTTTCTATTACTTGCCTACGAAACCCAAGTCTGCTTATTTGATCACCGTTGGAGACCATGACATTTACGACTAAAAATCCACCAATTAATTGGTGGATTTTTTAAATATTTCGAGGGTTTCTTCCGCCGCCTTTTTCCAGGAAAACTCGGCTGCGCGCTCAAGTCCGCCTTTTTTGAGTTGTTCGTGGAGTGGTTTGAGGGGGATGACGCCTTTTAAGGCGTCCGCGATGTCTTGGATGTTGAACGGGTCTACGTGAAGGGCGTTTTTGCCCGTTACTTCCGGCATGCTCGAGATATTGCTCGTAATAACCGGAAGGCCGCAGGCCATCGCTTCAAGAACGGGGAGGCCGAAGCCTTCGTAAAAAGATGGCCAGAGAAATACGGAAGCGGAGCGATAAATTGCGGGCAAATCTTTTGGATCGATGTACGCAAGATTGTGTACCCAGCCATGTGTATCGCGTTTCCAAAGTCTGCGACGAATGTTGTGCGACTTCCATCCCCATTTTCCAACAATCACAAGATGCAAATCATCGTTCGTCATTTCGCGATAGCGCTTTACGCCTTCAATGATCGACAAAACATTTTTTCTGGGCTCGATCGTTCCGACAAAAAGGGCAAAGCGTTTTGGAAGTTTGAGTTTTGATCTGACACCGTGATCGTGTGCTTCCATTTTTGGATGGAAGTTTGATGTAATGCCGTGCGGAATCGTTGCGATCTCGTCTGGTGATTTTTTAAACATCCGCGCGACGTCATTGCTTGTTGTATCCGATGGCGTAATGATCGTACACGCACGGCCGATGAGTCTGTGTGCGTCGAGTAAGTAATGCCATGCGCGCATTTTGTGTGAGAAAAATTCCGGAAAGAATTTCCAGGAGATGTCATGAACGGTAAGTACGGTTGGAATGGTTGTTGGAAGAACGGTGATGTTCAGGTTTGGAAGAAACACAAGATCGATCTCGTCTTTCACAAGCCAGTTAATGGCCGGTTGTTTCATCACCAAGAATTTTAGATTCAAAAATTTGTTCGCGATTGGAACATGCGTATGTTTTACAAACGAAGGAAACACAAACGATGGGGAAGTACGCGAGCGAAAAATCTCGAGAAGATTTGGTGTCTCACGCCCGGTCGTGAGCAAAACATATTCATGTTCTCCTCCCCTTATTGAGGGGAGGGCAGGGTGGGGTGTTTGTTGTAACGCAAAAAGCGCGCCAAGGATTTGAATCGTATATTCCCCGACGCCGCTTTGTTCTGGTGTATTCAAATGTCTACAATCAACGAGAATCCGCATAGTATTTATGTCATTCTGACCCCGCCGCGGCGGGGGAAGAATCCCAAGTTAACGCGAGATCCTTCGGCTAAACAGAAAACGTTCGCTCAGGATGACATGTGGCGTTTTGCGATTTCTTTCATCTTTTCTACAAATTTCTCCTGATTAAACTTTTCCGCGTGTGCTTTGATTTTGTGTGCGTCGTATTTGGATTGATTGAATCGGATCAAGTGATCCGCGAGTTCTTCCCAGGATTGTTCATCAAAAAATTCACCACTCAGTCCCTCAACAACCGTTTCTGTCGCACCACCTTTGCGGTACGCAATCACCGGCGTTCCGCTCGCCATTGCCTCAACGGGCGTGATCCCAAAGTCTTCTTCTTGCGGATGAATAAACGCTTTTGCGTTTGCATACAATTCGCGTTGTTCTTTTTCTGAGACGCGGCCGAGGAATTCAATATTCGACTTCGCACGTTTACGAAGCTCTTTCTCGACGGGGCCCGATCCAAAAATCTTGAGCGGGATTCCGGTTTTGTTGCATGCGTCAACGACCATATCAAAACGTTTGTACGCAACAAGTCTTCCACCTGTGAGAAAATATTCTTTTGGTTTTGGAGAGATGTGAAAATTGTGCGTGGCGACCGGCGGATAAATCACTTCAGAATCTCGGCGATAATATTTTTTGATGCGGCTCGCAACCGTTTCTGAGTTTGCCACAAAATGATCCACACGATGTGCGGCCTGCTGATCCCACATGCGGAGCTTTGAGAGAACAGGAGGAAGAATGGCCTTCACAAATTTTGGAACGCGTAACTCGCGAATGTAACTTTGCGTGTCTGTCCAAAGATAACGTGTGGGGGTGTGACAATAACAAATGTGAATCGCGTCTGGGCGCGTGATAATCCCTTTTGCAAACGCGCTCGTTGAAGAAATAACAACATCGAATTCTCGGAGATCGTAATGTTCTGTTGCGGTTGGCATGAGGCTGATGTACCACTGATATTT
This sequence comes from Candidatus Uhrbacteria bacterium RIFOXYB2_FULL_45_11, assembly GCA_001791715.1. Taxonomy (GTDB): domain Bacteria; phylum Patescibacteriota; class Patescibacteriia; order UBA9934; family GWF2-40-263; genus XYB2-FULL-45-11. Next base: position 7,274 of record MGFD01000043.1, read on the forward strand.
TTTTGTGGCGTATGGGAAACGTTGTAAAAACGATGTGCGAATATCTTTTCCCTTAAAGCCCGGCATCTTTTTTTCATCGAAAAATAAAACAAAGGTCGGAGCATCCGGCCATGTTTTTTGGAGGACTTCAAGCACTTTTTCGGCACCACCATCCTGAACCAAATAATCGTGAACAAGCGCAATTTTCATAAAAGAATACGGGGGTAGATACGGATTACAGATGAATACAGATAGGGAAAATGTGCTGAAAAACATTTTTCGGAACCGAATATCTCCATCTGTAATAATCTGTAATTCGTATCTACAGCGTTTCACGGGCACTTTACCCGATGCGGGAAAGATTGACAATTGGAGAGATAAACAAAAAACCGCAGATTTTTTCTGCGATTTTAGTTGCTCTAATAGGCTCCTTTTCGGAAAATCACGACGATCGGCGTTTTCAATAAAATGTACAAATCGAGCCACGGACTCCAGTGCTCAATGTAGTACGTATCGAGCCGGACTTCTTCGTCAAAGTCCAGGTCTGCGCGACCAGAAATTTGGGCGAGCCCCGTGATGCCGGGTTTGATGGTCAGAACTTTTTTGTGCTCCGGTTTATATTTTGCGACTTCTTCCGGCATGTGCGGGCGTGGACCTACCAGACTCATTTTTCCGATGAGGACAAGAAAGAATTCTGGGAGTTCATCAATAGAGAATTTGCGAATGAAGTTTCCAACGCGCGTGATGCGAGGATCGTTTGCGATTTTTACGAGGGGAGCACCTTTACGCGTGTCTTTTTCTGAAAGTTCTTTGTAGCGCATGTTATGTGTGCCTGGAACCATGGAACGGAATTTGAAATAGGGAAATGGTTTACCGCCTTGGCCAATGCGCATCATGCGTTTGTTGTCGTCGAGGCGAGAAAAAAAGATGGGTCCGCGTGAATCGAGTTTGATGGCGATTGCGGTCACGAGCATGATGGGCGACGTGAGGATGATGAGAATGAGCGACGCGACAATATCGAACAATCGTTTGTAAATGGCTCCCCAGCCATCGAGCGGTGTTTTTTGAACTTCAATCACCGGGATTCCGGAGAACATGTGAATGACAGATCGACCAACCGCGGTTGCAAAAAGGTCGGCGCTGTAGCGAAATCCAAGATGCTCAATGTCTGTGAATGCTATGAGCGCGAGGGTTGTATCTTTGCTCGCTTCTGGATCCGCAAGGAGAACCTCGTCGATCTTGTCTTGATCTTTAAGCGCACGTAATTTTTTTGCGGTTGCGTCATCAAACGTTTTAAACACCGCGATGATTTTTAATCCAAAGCGTGGCTTTTGATCGAATAAAAATTTGAGGGTATCTGCGGTGTCGTTTGATCCAATGATCGCAATGCGATTCACACCAATCCCCATGGACATAAGCGAGCGCTGTAATCCTCTGATGACAAGACGTCCAAGACACACAAAGACGATCGAAAAGAACCAAGCAACAAGGGCAATAAATCGAGAATCAAAAAAAGTACGCGAGAAAAAGAGAATGGAGAACACGAGCGCCATGGAGGTGGATGTGGCAAGAAAAACGCGAGAAAGTTCTCTGGCGATGGATCGGCGATGGGTGGAATATAATCCCGCAGCGGCGAATACAGCAATCCAAATCAATAAACTCGGAAGCAAAATGGCAACGTATTCTGAAAGCGTCAGCGTAAAAATGACGGGACGAATGTTTACAAAGTACGGATGAAAACGCGAATAATAGGCAGCAATGCCGGCGGCAATAAGCGCAAGATAATCAAGCGGGACAAGCGCAAGGGTAAAGGCGAGTTCAGAGCGTTTCATAGGGGGGCAAGTAGAAAGTAGAGAGTAGAAAGGGAGAAGAAGCTAGGAAATTTCTTGTTAATCATACCGTTTTTTTCATCCCCTTTCTACTTTCTACTTTCTGCTTTCTACTAAATCAAAAATCCTCACATTATATGAGGATTTTTGATTTGTTCTAAAGGAGTGATCTGTAAGCCGAATTTTGTCTAATCCGTCTTTCGACGAATGAGGCGATCATCTATCTTGTCTCATTGTCGCCAATGAGATCGTGCGAGCTACCAAATTTGCTCTTTCACCGAACCACCCTTCGCATAAAGCTTCGGGTGACTCCTCTCACGTTAGCTCGAGGAGAAGGGTTTGCCACACATGCATGTCACCATGCAGCGAGATGTGTAGTCCTTGCGAACATCACATCACTTTTCACCTTTCATTTTGCGAAGCAAAATGACCCTGAGCTTGTCGAAGGGTATATGCACATGTTTGCACCCTTCGACTCGCTTCGCTCGCTCAGGATAATTTTGCTTCGCAAAATTAGTATCGTCTCTGTGGTACTTTCCCTAAGGTTTGTATTCGGGATCAAAGCGTGAATTGCTCCAACGCCTCGCGCTCGAATGCGTATCCTTGGTTGTCGTTAACAACTTTTCTTGTCCGCATACATTGCTGTATGCGAGGTGTTCGGACTTTCCTCCCAGACGTTTGTCCAGGTAATCACCCGATCATCCTTGAGAACGAGGGAATACTAACAGAATAAATGGGAAATGTCAACGGAAAATTGGGAAAGAAAAAAGAGTCCAGGAGGGACTCTTGAAGGGGGTTACTTGCTGACGTTGATCACCGGCTGAGGCTGGTTGTTGCCGCCGCCAATGATGAAGGAACAGTGGCCGCCAGCTACCGCGCAGACTTCGCGTTGCATCTTGATGGTCTCGAGTGCGAGGAATTGGCTCGGATCGAGAGACATCGCGTTGCGGTAGGCGTTGTCGGCGGCGGCACGGCTTGTTTCCGCCATCTTGCGGGCATCCTCGGCAAGCTTGCGCTGAGCCTCGGTGAGTGCACGCTGCTGTTGCGACGCGGTTTCGATCCGTTGGCTCTTGACTGCATCTGGGGGATTGGCCTTGCCAACCGTGACATCGATCAGTTCGACAGG
>MGFD01000044.1 GCA_001791715.1 Candidatus Uhrbacteria bacterium RIFOXYB2_FULL_45_11
TTAGATTTTGCAGAACTGGCCGATGCACTCACGCTCGACGCTGCAACAACGATTTCCGGAAACACTCTTTCTTTAAACGCAAACTCAGACTTTGCCGTGAACATTAATACTGGAACATCCTCTGGTGCTCTTTCTTTGGGTGGAGGTTCCGGAACAGTTGCAATCAATTCAACAAAATGGGACGTTTCTTCTTCTGGTGACATGACAACCGCCTTCACCCTTCTTGATGGATCATCTACAGCGAGTGGAATCGGAACAAATTCTACATCGCTTACATTGGCAGATGCGACAAATTTTGATATCGGAAATTACGTGTATGTAAATTCCACATATGCAAAAATCACAAATAAGGTCGCGATGCTTTTGACGATCACGCCAGCACTTACATGGGGGGCTGCAGATCCTGTAACCGAATATCACATTCCTGAAGTTGGAGGAACTAATTTGACAAGTACCTTAGCAAACCGATATGGAATGGGTTATTTTATTGGTGGAATTGTAGCGGGGAATGGATCCACCTATTATTCAGATAAAGAAATTGCCGTTGCTGCTTCATCTACATTTAATTTCGCAAATGATGCAACAACGCTTAACGTTGGTTCAACGGCCGTTGCTCGTACAATTAATATTGGGACAGGAACTTCTACAGATTATATCAATATCGGAACAGACAATACTTCCCAATCACAAATTCAAATCGGAAACTCAGAGCTTACGAGCTATGTCAATCTGGATTCAGGAAGCACATCTGGAGGAATATTCATGAACGAACGCGGTGCTATCACAAAAACATACATTGGTTCAAACTCAACAGACGGTGCAAGTACTGTTCAGATTGCAACAAATAGCACAACCGCTGATACGATTACGATTGGAAATAATAATGTCTCAACAGTCACAAGTTTAGGTGGAGGTTCTTTATATTTAAATAATTTAACCGGAACAAACGAAACAGATATTGGTGGAAACGGAGCATACAGCGCAACAGATACGATCAACATTGCAACAAATGGAACGCTCGCAGATACGATCTCTATTGGAAACTCAAATACGAGTACGCTTATTGGTATTACAGGTGGTGACGATTGGAATATTTCGACGGCTGGTTTGATCACAACAGCAAGTAATATTGCTTTAAATGGTGGAGATTTAACAAGTACAGCTGCCATCTTTAATTTTCTTGATCAGGCCACAACAAAAACGATTGATATTGGAGGTGTTACAGCAAACGGTGCAGATACAATTAACATTGGAACAAATTCATCATCAGGAGATTCGATTTCTGTTGGAAACAACGCAACAACAACAAGTGTTTCGCTGACAGCTGGTTCGATTGGTGGAGTTTATATTAACGGTTCAGCTGGAACAAATAAAACATACATTGGTGGAAATGGGGGATTTGATGGAACAGACACGGTTCAAATTGCGACAGATGGAACGTCTACAGACACCATTACCATTGGAAGCAATAGCACACTTTCTTCCCTTTCGCTTCGTGCTGGTTCTGGATCTGGAGTATTTATCAATGCTGAATTGGGTGGAACAACAAAAACGTATTTTGGTGGCTCTGGTGCGGACACCATTGAAATGGCGGCGAATGACGTAACAGCCGATACGATTTCCATTGGAAACGGTAATGTCTCTACAACCGTTGCGCTTACGGGAGGAAACGATTGGAGTATTGCCGCAACAGGAATTTCAAGCTTTACCCCATCGGCTGCTCCTGCAAGTGACATTGTCAGTATTTCATCCGCGGCAGGCGTATCAACAACTTCTGGAGTTGATGGTTTGTCTGTGACGTTTGGATCATCAAATGCATCTGGTGATGGTATTCGCGTTACGCCAAGTTTTGCGGGTGGTGCAACAGATTTTTTGACATATAATGCCATTGAAGTCGCAGGGTTTTCTCCAACAAACGGTGCGGGAAATGATTTTGTGAATGGATTAAGTATTGAGGCGATAACAGATCCAGGTTCAACCGTTTTTTCATCAGCGATTACGGTTGGAAGCGGATGGGATTTTGGTCTTGCGTCAACAAGTGGTGCATCCCCAGTGGAGCTAAAAATTAAAGGTGGAAATGCGTTTACTGGATCTACCACAGGAGCAGCTATATCCATTACGGCTGGTACAGGAGGACCAGATGGAGGAAATGGAGGCGGAGTTACAATCAATACAGGTCTTGCACAAGGAGCAGGAACAGACGGGGCATTTTATGTACAATCTGGAGATGCGACGGTTATTCTTTCGGGTGATAAATCAACATTTCAAGTCAATCTTTCAAACACAACAACGTACACAGAACGTGTTTGTCATAGTGGGGCGGATGCAGCAACGGGAGTTGTTTATATTGGCGACTGTCAGGCTTCTGGTCAGGCGGACTATGCCGAAATGTACCCTGTCAACACAGGAATCACATACGGTGACATTGTCGTTCCAGGTGCAAAAGAAGTTATTACGTCGAACGGAGATCACATTGTTCAGCTTGTGAAAAGTTCGCAGGCGTATCAGGGTCCCGTTTCTGGAATTGTCTCAAATAACTACGGGGATCCAACATCTACCGGTTATAACGTGCCTGCAGAAGAAAATCCAATGCCAATTGGGCTTGTTGGTCGTGTTCCTGTGAATGTCACAAATGAAAACGGCCCTATTCATGTTGGTGATTTTGTGACCACGTCTTCAACGCCAGGAAAAGGAATGAAAGCAACGCTTGCTGGACGTGTTGTTGGTATGGCGCTTTCAGATTTTGATGGGGTTGATGGACAAGTGGTCGTGCAAATTGCAAACACGTGGTACATGGGAAATTTGCTTTCAAATGACGGAACATCAAATCTTTTGACAGACAATGTGATTGTCGCGCCTGTTGGAACCGCGTCTTCGTCATCACAAACATTTGATTCTTATGGCCTCGCGCTTCGTGGATCTGCTTGGGATGGAAATCAGGCGCAAGCGGTGTCCATGATGTTTAAAAATAAAGTCACGGACGGAACAAATTATCGCTTAAGTGTTCGTAATACAACAGATAGCGAAGTTGCTTACATTACAAACACTGGAACCATGCAGATCGCGGGCGATATGGTTGTTGGTGGAAAGATTTACCCATCAAATTTGGGAGGAATTCAAACAGACAAATATATTTATTACGATGGTTCCGTGGGTCCTGGAGGAGATTTCATGCGCACAAACGCAAGCGGATGGTCCACAGGATCGTACGATTTTGCGGAAATGTTCCCATCGAGCGAAACACTTGTTCCTGGTGACGTCGTTGTCTTTTCCGATGAAAACATTCACGTAAAACGTTCAACACAAAAAAATGAAAAATCGATTGCTGGAATCGTTTCAACACGTCCTGGATTCTTGGCAGGTGAAAACACGCCTGGGTCTTATCCAATCGCCCTTGCGGGTCGAGTACCTACAAACGTGAACAATGAAAACGGAGCGATTGCCGTTGGAGATCCACTTACAACATCAAGTGTGTCCGGTGCTGCGATGAAAGCAACAGAAGCGGGCCCAATTGTTGGATACGCGCTTGAACCATTTGATGGAACAGAAGGATCAATAACGGTGTTTGTGAGCGCAGGATATTGGGGCGGAGACGCAACAAGTTCCACTCCTGGCACGGACAATCGCGCATCCTTGTTTGGAGCATCTGGAAACAGCTCCATGTCCACGCTCTCGATGGGTGGAAACATCAACATGAACGGAAATGAGATTTCCAACATTGGACGCATGGCAGGGCTGACAAATTCGTGGAGTATTGAAATGGACGGAACGATTAAAACAGAAGCGTTGTTGAAAACAGTTATCACAGGACAAAATAATCAAAAAGTTGAGACGATCGCTACAACGTCTCCGGAAGCAGTCATCACGCTTTCTGGTTCGTCTACCTTAAAGGAGGGAATGGCAGAGGTTCGATTCTTTGACATCAATAAAGATTTTGGAAATGTCATTTCCGCGATTGCGCCTATTCGTGTGGTTGCAACGCCAAATGGTCCGGTTTCCTTGTATGTTTCTGAAAAAGACCAAAATCACTTTGTTGTGAAAAGTTTTGGTGGAAATGCATCGGACGTGGAATTTGACTGGGTTGTTACGGGATACCGAAAAGGATTTGAACCTGTTGTTGAAGAAACTCCTTCTGTAACCGCTGAGGTTTCAATACCTACGGAACCTACCACTACAGAAGTTGCTCCTGTTGCAACGAGCAGTGAATCAAACGCACCTGCATCTGCTCCAGAATCCTCAACAAATACACAAACGCAACCAGAGGCATCCCCTTCAGACGTTCCAGCATCCTCGCCGAGCGCGAGCACAACAATCGTCGATCCTTCCGTGACAGACGCTGATGCATCTGCGTCGACGTCTTCACCTTGAAGTGTCGTGTTCTTTTGTGCCCACAATTTCATAACAAAAAATACACGCTCCCCACGCGTGTGTTTTTTGTTCTGCATAGCTCGTGTTAAAATGCGTACATTATGAATCGTACACTTTCCATTTCACATCAGCTTTTTCAATCCGCACGCTTTGTGCTTCTTGGTTTCATTTTTTTGTTTCCGCTTTTTTTCCTTCCATTCACGCTCGGGCCTCTTGAAATCAACAAGCAAACATTGTTGCTTCTTTCTGTCAGCACATCACTTGTTTTGCTTATCGGAGCGTTCCTGTTAAAAAAAGAAGTGCGTCTTAGATTTGGATGGGCACTGCTGTTTCCTCTTCTTCTTGTCGGCGCGTTTGTTGCGTCTGCATTTTTTTCGATCGCTCCTTACACATCTTGGATCGGAACAAATGGAGCGGAATACACAAGTGTGCTCACATGGATCGGTCTTGCTCTGTTGTTTTATCTTTGCACACTGTTTGCATCAGAACTGTCACTTTCTCGTTTGCCGTGGATTGCCCTTATTTTAAGTGCGAGTTTGGCAGGTCTTTTTGGTGTTTTGTCTCTGTTTGGTGTGCCAGTTCTACCGTTTTTTCCATCGCTTACGGCATCTGCGTTTAATACCATCGGGACGGGAAATACGCTCGCCGTTTTTTTGATCTGTGCAAGCTTACTTGCGTGTACGCGTCTTATTACACATTCGGTTCCGTTAAAAAAGAGCTGGAAACGATCTGTTGTTTTTGTGGCGATTGGATCTGTTTTTTTGGAGACACTCATTGTTTTGCTTTTGCTCGATTATAATTTGCTTTGGATGTTGCTTTTGTTCGGATGTGCTTCTATTTTTACATTTGTCTTATTTCGATCCCGAACATTTCCATCCACGAAGACACTTTTTGTCCCCGTTGTCTTTGCTGTGGTTAGTTTGTTTTTTTGGCTTTTTTTACCAAGTCCGTTTCAGATGCACCTTCCCGTTGAAGTTACTCCATCGTTTAAAACGAGTTCGCTTATTACAAACGAAGTTTTGCGCGATCGACCACTGGTTGGAACAGGGCCTGGGACGTATGTGATCAACTACACAAAATTTCATCCAATCTCCATCAACGAAACAGATTTTTGGAATACGCGTTTTGATCGTGCTTCCTCGCTTGTTTTAACGTTTGCTCCAACCGTTGGATATTTTGGGACAGGAGCTTATCTGTTATTCATTCTTTTTCTTTTTTATGCAGCCGTTTCTTATCTTGTAAAACAAAAACATGAGGAAGAATGGATCGATGTGTTTTATCTGTTTATCCCTTGGCTGACGATTATTTTTGCTTCGTTTCTGTTTGCTTTTAACATGGCACTCGTAATCATGCTTGTTCTTCTCTCTGGATTGCTTGCGGCTGAATTGTTTCAAGAAGAATCACTTCTGAAGTTTTCTCAAAATAAAGCCATCGCACTTTTATCGGCCGTTTGTTTTGTTGGCCTCTTCTTTACGTTGTTTATTGGGATCTTTTTAACAACAGGTCGTTACGCGGCAGAGACCGCCTACGCAAAGGCCGTGCGTGCAGATCGATCACGGACAGATACAAAAAATATTGTCATTGAACTTGATCGTGCGGCAACATTAAATCGATGGAACGATGATTATGTGCGCAATTTGTCTGCGGCACTTTTATTGCGGGTGCAAGATGAATTGAAAACGGTTTCCCCAAACAGCCCGCTTTCTGACACATCAAAACAGTATTTACAAGCATTGATCGCAGCATCTGTGAATGCGTCGGCACGTGCAACAGATATTTCACCATCCGTTGTTTCAAACTGGCTTACACGAGGAGAGG
>MGFD01000045.1 GCA_001791715.1 Candidatus Uhrbacteria bacterium RIFOXYB2_FULL_45_11
GATATGCATTGACGATGCGGGGGTTTTGGTTTAAAATCGGCGAGATGTTCAAGGAGGGAAGAATGTCACACATTAAGCAACTCGTCTTGCAATTTGAGCATGAGTTAAGAGTCGCTTCGGATCTTACGAACTTTTTTGCGAGTGCAAACGCGCAAGAGTCTTTGCAAATCATTATCCAACAAATGGGTTTGGAGATGCTGCGACGCATAAGATCAAATGAGAGTCTTGAGGAACTTGCTGCTGCATTGCGTACCATTCATTGCTGTTTGATAAAATCCATTCAAACAGTTCCTGAACCGTCGTTGTTGTTCGTTCTAAAAAATAGCGCTTCGGTGTCAATGCTATTGTTTATGGTTGAACATGTACAGAATCCGAATGTTGTTGATCGACCAAGTTAGTCTGCTTGCACCAGAATTTATTCTGGTGCTTTTTATTTCTATAGTTGACAGGAAAGATGTTTTTCGATAGGCTATTTTCTTCTCGCTTAGCCTTGCACAACGCACAGAATTGCGAGTTGATGGGGGTATTCATGAGTTTAAAAGAAGAATATTTCGCAATGTCAAATGAGGAGTTTGAACAGAGGGCTATCAAAGCCGCGCGTGAGAATGATTCCTCTATGTTGCGTCTCATTAATGACGCAATCGAACAACATTGGCTTCTTGCTGTCGCTGGGAGTCATCACGAAAAGCTTGAGATAAGCACAACAAGACTTTGTCATATTACGGATCGTCTGAAACCTTTTGCAGAAACACTTGCATCTCCCTCAAAGCAATATGTTTCCGATTGGAACTTGATGTTTCGACTCGGTTACAGTCTTTTGCAAAGCGATGTGGGTTACAACGCTTTGAAGCGTTTGCGCATGGCGAATATTCCGCATGCAGAAGCTGTACTAGAATTCATGTCACAAAAGACATCAACCTTCGTAGAAGATATCGCTGCTCATTTTGCATTTGGCGCGTCACAGCCCAATGAAATCATGCGTCAATTGCATGAATATGGTTTTGTAACAATCCTTGGTAGGAATTGGTACGTGCTTACAGCTTCTGGCATGGTTGCAACACGCCGAATGAAGAAGGAAAAGCAACAGCTCGAAACAGCAGTTTAGATTCTCATCAGACCACACAGGTCTGTTTTTTTTGTTTTCATTTTTGATTACTTTTGTTATGCTTTCCTCACTATGCGCTACATCACCGACTGGCATGTTCATTCCAAATACTCTCGAGCCTGCTCGAAGGACTTGGAGTTACCAAAAATTGCCGAATGGTGTGAGCGAAAAGGAATCAACCTTGTTGCGACGGGGGATTGGACACACCCAAAGTGGTTTGCCCATCTTGAGGAATGTCTCGAAGAAGTGCGCGAGGGGATTTATCGATTGAAACATGAGGCGCAACCCCTTTCCCCTGAAGGGAGAGGGGGATCGCGGCGCGAAACGGAATTCATGCTTGTGACGGAGATTTCACAGATCTATAAAAAAGGAGAACAGACGCGTCGTGTACACAACTTGGTTTGGTCGCCTTCACTCGAGACGTGTCGAAAAGTGAATGAAGAACTGGTTGCGCGAGGATTCAACATCAAATCCGATGGACGTCCGATCCTTGGTATCGATTCGGAAGCGCTCTACACGATACTTCGCGAAATCGATGAGCGCATCATTGTGATTCCGGCACATGCATGGACGCCGTGGTACGCGATCTTTGGAAGCAAGTCTGGCTTCGATTCTATCAAAGAGTGTTTTGGCGAAATGTCGAAGTATATTTATGCGATCGAGACCGGGCTTTCGTCTGATCCTCACATGAACTGGCAGCTTTCCGAACTTGATAAAGTCGTTCTTATTTCGAACTCTGACGCGCATTCGCCAAAGAACCTCGCGCGTGAGGCAAACGTGTTCGAGTTCGATGTGCCGCCGACGTATTCCGACTTCGTTCGTGTTCTTCGAGAGCAAGATCGAAACGCGTTCAAATACACGATCGAGTTTTATCCCGAGGAAGGGAAGTATCACTTTGATGGATGTGCAGCAGATTTATTCTGCTGTTCGCCCGAAGAGTCGATCAGACTTGGTGAGCGCTGCCCGAAGTGTAAAAAGAAACTGACGCTCGGAGTTCATCATCGGGTTGAAGAACTTTCCGATCGAAAGGCTGAGACAGTAATGGATCGAAAGATTCCGTTCAAATCGATTATTCCTCTCGCAGAGATCTTTGCCGAGATTTATGAGGTGGGTTCGACGTCATCGAAGAAAGTTCAGAATGCGTATAGGAACCTCACAAATCAAATTGATGAACTCTCACTTCTTCTTGATGCACCAATCGAAACGATTGCATCGATTTCATCGGAACCAATGCTTGGTGAAGCGATTCGTCGTATGCGAGCGGGGGAAGTTTATAAGCAGCCAGGCTATGACGGGGTTTTTGGAAAAATTCGCGTCTTTGGAGAATCGAAACAAAAGAAATAAGCGCAAGACAAACGAACGGAAAATAAAAACTCTCTCGGCGCGTCCGAGAGAGTTTTTATTTTCCGTTTAACGCTTCTTTGCTTTCTTAGCTGCTTTCTTTTTTGGAGCTGCTTTCTTTTTTGCTGCTTTCTTTGGAGCTGCTTTCTTAGCTGCTTTCTTTTTAGCTGCCATATTAATATTTGTCACCTCTGTTAGGTGTGAACAGAGCAACGAGACGTCTCATTGATGTTCGGTTAAAAATTACATGCTCGATCGAGCATCGCACATTTATATGTGCGCTGATTAAATCGTTTTCGTATGACGCGCGCATACTCCTCCGATCACTTATAATTATAGTACACCTAAAAAAATCTACAAGAGATTTTTCACAAAAATAAATTTTTAAAAAATATTTTTGCACACAAAATAATTTTTTCTCTAAAACATTTTTTTACAATTTATTTTTTTCAAAAATTTTATTATTTTTTTTCTAAAAAAATTATTTTCATTCAATGTTTATGCGGTGATTTTATGTGTATACAAAAAATATTTTCTTTACTTCGCTTGTCTATTCTTTTTTATTTTTTTCTTACGTATCTATCGTCGGTGAATGAAGAAAAATAGCCTGTGGATAACTTTTGGAAAAATAGAAGAACAATCGGAAGATAAAGTAAAAAAATGATGAATGCATAAAAAAAATCTCCACGTATCGTGAAGATTTTTTTGGTGGACCAACAGGGACTCGAACCCTGGACCCTCTGCTTGCAAAGCAGATGCTCTACCAACTGAGCTATTGGCCCGAGTAAGCGTAAAGCTCGTCCTCGAGATTTGACCGAGCGAGGCCAATAGTTTTGCGAAGCAATGCTATTGACCCTTATTAAGAGGTGGCAAAAGTTTACCAAAACCCCGAATTTGCGTCAATAGTCTTTTTAGGAGATTTTCAGGAGAATAGCGATCAGGACCATGAGGAGAATTATGCCTGCCCAGAAGGACAATCGATGCTCGAACGCGTGATCATCTTCCTGTTCATGATGCTTGTGATCGTGATGACGTTTGTGATCATGTGGCATACTACTTCACAGCATTTGGCGGAACTTTTCCTCGGATACATGCCAAGATATTTTTTGCCGCTGTTTCACTCATGGCAGCTCGCGCTTCAATGGTTGCGGAAGCTGTGTGCGGAGTGAGAACAACATTTTTCATACGACGAAGATCTCGGATATCACGTGGATTGCATGCAATAAAGGGCTCGCATTCATAGACATCAAGTCCTACACCCGCTATTTCTTTATTGCGAAGTGCTTCAACGAGAGCTTTTTCATCAACGATTGGTCCGCGAGATGTGTTTATGAGAAAGGCTGTTGGTTTCATGAGCCTAAATTGTTTGGTGCTGATGAGATGATGTGTTGATTTGAGAAGTGGAACGTGTAAAGACACAAAATCTGATTCTTTCAACAGGGCATCCAGTGTGCGAAATTTTGCTCCTGTTTTTTGCTCCAGTTCTTTATTGCGTGCAATATCTGTGTAAACAACTTTCATCTTGAAACCATCTGATAAGCGTTGAACGACACCAGATCCGATTCGACCCGTACCGATAATCCCAATCGTTTTGCCCACAAGATCGCTCCCGATGAGAAGGTGTGGATTCCACGCATGATATTTTCCGGCGCGCATAAATGCGTCTGCTTCAACGATACGATGCGCGAGGGCGAACATGAGGGCGACTGTATGTTCTGCAACGGATTCATTTACGCGTTCGTGCGGAGTATTTGTAACAACGATTTTGCGTTTTGCCGCTTCTTTTAAATCGATGTTATCGAATCCAACCGCATAGTTTGCGATCATTTTTAATTGTGGACCGGCAGCGTCCATGACTTCCTTGTCTATTTTTTCCGTCAGGATGGAAAGAATGATGTCTTTTCCGCGCACGCGTTTTAAGAGCTCTTTGCGTGGAATTTGTTGGTCGCGTTCATAAATTTCAAGCGAAACATTTTTATTTGCTTGTAAAAGCTTGATTCCAACATCAGGGATTGATCGCGTAACGAAAATTTTATACAACATACGTTTTGTTATGAGTGGAGTCCCAAGATCTTGCTGTGTCTAAGAAACTTTTATCTTTTTGATTTTTGATTCGGTTGGCCATGAAGTAAGAACACCTTTTTTTGCGCCCAGATGTTGGATGACGGATTCCGCACTTATGGTTGCAATGCGCGCGGCTGTAATCGGATCTTTAAACTTTACGAGCGCGGCCACGAATCCAGATCCAAACGCATCACCCGCTCCTGTTTTTGAAATGCCTTTTGTGCCTGACGTGCCAAATTTGTGTACCTTTATCCCATCAATCATGGTTGTACCTCGAGCGCCATCTGTGATGAGACGAATGACTCCTTCTTGCTTAAAGACGGAACACAACTTTTTGATGTTTGATTCTCCTGTCAGAAGTTCTGCTTCTTCTTTGTTCACAATAAACACGTCAATCATTTTAAGGATGGATTGAAACGCCTTCAGCCCCTTTTTCAACTCTCCACCACCAGGATTCCAAGCTATTTTTACGCGATGTTTATGAGCAAATTCTACGATCTTTTTTGAAAGCTCTAGATTTCCGCCAAGGGAGGTGAGATAAATCCATTTTGATTTTTTGATGGCACTCCAATGAATATCGACATCCGTGAACTTTGCGGAAACGCCGCGGTATACAAGGACGGTGCGTTCACCTTCTGGCATGGTGAGGAGAGTTGAATACGCAGTTTGTCCGCCTTTAATGCGATTTAAATACGTTGTTTCAATGCGATACGATTTGAGATCTTCGAGGACATCACGGCCGATCGAATCATCGCCAATACGGCATGTGATTGCTGTTTTGAATCCAAGTGAACGAAACGTTGCCGCGGCATTTGTTGCACCTCCTCCGGTTGTTGCAACAAATGTTTGGATCTCAATTTTGCTCCCAAGCGGAACGCATTCCGCATGCCCGCCCTCAAAAGACTTATTTGCAATAGAGCGAAATTGTTCAGAGACTAAAAAAATATCTCGTGTTGCTGCACCGATCGTTAAAATATCATGAGACATAAAATTCTGTGTAACAGAGAAGATGTATTGTCTTCATTATACACCAAAAAATAAAACAGACGCGTGTGCGTCTGAAAAAATCAGGAAAGGGAATTGATAAATGCAATTAATTTTTTATCTCGGATACTACTTGTGTGTAAGTTTGAGATTCGAACGAGAGGGAAGAGAATATTTTGTACATTCGAATTTTTACTTGCAAGGAGTCCTGCACGAAGAGACTTGTTTGTGACAGAAGAAAGAATCAATGTCGGATCCCAAGGACAATAGAGATGGTGAATGGGAACGGATGTATGAAACGATGTATTGATTGGGAGATCTGATTGAATCATCACAATAGATTTTACAGAAGAGGGAAGACTGAAATGAGCAAGATAGAGTTGCAGGAATGTGCATCCCATCGAATGACAGACGACAATCTTGGGTTGTTCTTGCTCGAGAAAAAGTTTGAGGTTCGTTTGCAATTCATTTGAATGAATCAAATCCAATTCTTCTTTGTACAATTTCTGAATAACAGAAGGATTGAGTAGTTCGATTGGACTTACGTTGCGTTCAATCCCCCAAGGAAAGACTTTTGCTTCACCTGTTGAAACAAGCTTGTCGAATGCGGTCATGCTCGCGCTTGGACCAAAAGGCGGGCGCAGAACGGGTGCGGTAAGATGAACGGCGAATCCGTGGAGGAGAACGATACGGGACATAGTGTGTATAGGATAGCACGAAATGTATTTTTAATTGGCGTTTTTGACCGCGAAGCATTGACAAAATAGCCATTTTATAGCACATTTGGATGTCGACAAGATTGACTTTGGCAATAAGTTGCCCTGAAAAGAGCGATTTTTTGCCACGGTAAATCTGAACGAATGTTCGGAAGTCACTTTGGTTCCTCCTCGGAG
>MGFD01000046.1:0-1620 GCA_001791715.1 Candidatus Uhrbacteria bacterium RIFOXYB2_FULL_45_11
CACAAGTGAACCCCAAGACGAAAATTCTCCGTGGGCAAACGAGATCCAGGTTCCCTCTTTAGAAAAATCAACACCTTGGACATCAGGGCCGGGTGGGGTGTATGTGAGAAATGTTTTGTCACTCACGGATCGGATCTCCCCCGACAAATCCTTGTACGTGTTTGACGTACTCAAAAAAACCGAACGAAAATTTGTTTCATGTTCAAACTTGGTTGGATCCGCGAGTCGAACAGGGCCGCTTGTATAAAGCGTTGTATAGACATCCTCCCCTTTGTCTGAAACCGTCCAATGAAATCCTCCGGACTCTGTAACAGTCTGTAACCGAGACATCGTAACGGTCATGCGACGCATTTCATCTACGGGATTAAATTTGGTGAGCACAAAATACGACGCGCCCGTAAAAGACAAGACAACAAGGACGCCGAGACAAATAAAGAAAAGAGAGTTGCGCATGAGATGAGAGGCCGGAGAGGCGAGAGGGGCTTGAGAGGCTGGTGATGCCGAAAAAAAACAAACGTTTATGACGTTTGTATTTTACCTGAATTTCAATTGTTCTCCAACCATGTTTATTCCTTCGGCATCTCAAACCTCTCTTACCTCTCAAGCATCTCTCGCCTTCTCCTAAATCTCCGACAAATCGTCTTCTGCAACGACGCGTCCAAAGTAAGATGCGGCTTCTCCGGTGTTTTCATTTGTGATCACACGAAGCGTCTCACCATCTTTTGATTGATAATCGGAAAATCCATTGCGATCTTCTTCTTCCAAAAGCGCATCGCCATCTACTTGCTTTACCACTCCCGCGTCTTCGTAACTAAATTCGTATTCTTTATTTTGAAAAAGAATGACTTCTGATGGCTCAATCTCTTCTGTGATTTGGTGAAAGAGAACGATTTCATCTTCTTTTGGCGCAACAGACAACATGTTGTCTTCATCGTCATACAACCAGAACATGGTTGTCCCATCATCAAGCGTAATTTCCGCTTGTCCGATTTTTGTGAATGGCTCGTTTGCCACGCTCACGCTCTCACCTAATTCCATGGCCAAAAGATCGCTGATTTTCATATTGATTTTACGTTGGAGCAGTTCCTCCTTATTTTTTTACTTCTTTGGCGATTATACTCGATGAGAGAATTCTGTCTACTCGCAGAAAACGCCCATTTTACGGGCACTTTCTGCGTCCAACTCTTGACAAAACCCCATTTTTATGATATATTATGTTCTCGATGATGCGATGTGGCTAAATGTATTGTGAGGATATTTCACCGCAATACATGTAGCCGAATCCGCTGTGGAGGAAGCTCAACCGTGCAGCAATGCACACCATTGAATGCGTTCAGGCGCGTTCTTTCCCAGGAGTTACCATGATCCGCAACCAAAAGATGCTGGCCCTGATCGCAACGTGTGGCAAGCCCGCATGGGAAGCCTCGAATGCGCCCAAGCAGCCCGGCATGAACGGCACAAAGCGGGAGGGCTATGAAGTCCGCGCGCCGAAGTGCATGAAGCTCATGATTCCCGAATTCGCTCAGCTCACCCAGATGACGTCGCCCAAGGGCTCGTTCATCCAGGTGAAGTTCTACGGCGTCGAGATCAACGACTACACCATGACAGCGAAGATCGGCA
>MGFD01000046.1:1742-6324 GCA_001791715.1 Candidatus Uhrbacteria bacterium RIFOXYB2_FULL_45_11
CCGGCGAACGCAATTCCCGAAGGCACGTGGATCATCTGCAACGCCAAGAAGACCGGGCGCCGGGCCGCGGACATGTACGAGGACGGCATCTTCGCCCACTCCAACCACACCGGCCGCAACCAGCACATCGAGATCCACATGGTCGAAACGGATGAGGAAGAAGCCTTCCTCGCCAATCGCCGCCCGCGCCGCGAGAAGCAGCCGTCGAATGCGACCCAGTCGCCCGGCGACAGCATCCAGTTCAGCTACTTCGAATGGGACTGGAAGGAGAATGCGCCCGTGGACGAAATCTTCAAGGCTGTGGAGCGGCTGTCGAAAGATGGCAAGCTGGCAACCGTGTTCGATGTCCACTTCGATGGCGATGCGTACGCCAAGGTCGTAATGGCTCACGGTGGCACGCAGCAGATGGCGCAACACATCCTCGACCAGTTCTTCCGGTTCGAGCATGGCACCTTCTACCCAGCCGACATGATGGGCTACGACAATGACGAGCCGCGGAAAGTCCGAGGCGTTCGGGCGTAAGCCAAAGCCACCCCCTTGCCCTGAGCAAGAAGAAAACCTCGAGCGTAGCTCGACGTCACTTTCTTCACAGCTCGGGGTTTTCTTTTTGGAAAAACAAACCAAACCCCCTCCCTAGCCCTCCCCCTCGAAGGTGGAGGGAATTTTAAAACGTTTATAGACCCCCTCTCCCTTCGAGGGGGAGGGTTGGGGAGGGGGTTTACGTATGGCCCAATCGTTTCTTCTCAACAATCGCTTTTATCTTTTCAATAACTCGATCAAGATCAGAAGCAATTTCATCGTTGGTGAATCGAACGACTTCAATACCAAATCCATTTAAGACCACTGTTCGTTCTTCATCATACCCTTTTGCCTCATCCGTAAAATGAACAGCACCATCGAGCTCAATCGCGAGTTTCAATTTGGAGCAATAAAAATCAAGAATATATTTTTGAACACTATATTGGCGACGAAAATGTACTCCGAGCTGATTCGCTCGAATACAATTCCAAAAGAGCTTTTCTGAAAATGTCTGATCATGCCGAAGCTCTCGACGTGCTTCTCTATAATTTGGATGATTAAAATAAAGTCCCATACAGAAAAATTTTAACATACACGAGAATCCTCTCCCGATCTCCACGAAACAAACCCTCTCCCCAGCCCTCTCCCTCGAAGGGAGAGGGGGCCTGTGTTACAATTACGTTGTATGTCATCTCCTATCCCCGTTGAAGCCGTCGTCATCTTTCCAAAAATCCAAGCGGACACATGTGTCGCGCTTTACATTCTTGCACGCTTCGGCAAAGAAGCGTTTCCTGGAATAGATGTTGCGCCCGTTTTGTTTTGGTCTTCCCTCCCAGAGGGAAAAACGCCAGATCAACTTCTCGCGGAAGGCGTTCTCACGATCGACCTCGGTGGTGGACTCTTCGATCACCATATTGCGAATACTGAATCAGGTAAGCGTGAAGATTGTGCCTCAACATTGATCGCAAAATATCTCGGCATCGACCAAAACCCCGCGCTGAAAAAATGTCTGGCCTGGGCAAAGCGTGATGACCTTGAAGGAAAAGGAACCATCAGCGACGATCCGCTTGATCGCGCATTTGGACTTTCAGGCCTCATGATGAACTTGAACCGCGCGTTTCCGGATGATCCAAAGCGCACACTTGATTATTTGTTGCCACTCATTCACTTCCACGTGGTTGAGGAACAAAAACGCTCTGAGGAACTACCGCTCGAATGGCAGACACTGCTCGACACGGGAAAAGCAAAACAGTTTGATCTGAAACAAGGTAATGCGGATTTGAAATGCGCGTATCTTGAAACAGATAACATTGCGCTCGCAGGTTTTCTGCGTGCAGCAAAGAGAATGGATCTGGTTATACAACGTCGTGCGTCGAGTGGACACACAAACATTATTACGCGCCAACTTCGGAGCATTGATCTTCGACCTGTTGTTGAGGCGCTGCGCAAAGAAGAAGCAAAACGAAAAACTCCGCCCGTTCCGTTTGATCGCGTCGTCTTCCAAGGCGCGGGTCGTGTAGACGGAATTGACGAATGGTATTACGACGACGCCGCAAACACGATTCAAAACGGCGGCGTGAATCCAGGAACAACGCCGGCTACACGCATGAGCGGAGAGGAAATCCTCGAGATTGTGAAGCGCATGATTCCGTTTGGAATTATTGGCGCGCTGAAGAGAAAAAAGAATAGTGAATTGGGAAAATAAAAGAAAAAACCAAACGTTATGCGTTTGGTTTTTTTATTGTCATCTTGAGCGGAGCGCACTGCGAAGCAGCCTCTTAGCGAAGTCGAAAGATCCCATGTTGCAACGCGAGATCCTTCGACTCGTCGATGACTCCGGGAGGCCGCTTCGCGGTGCGCTCAGGATGACACAGAAAATTTTATCTTCTAAACAAATAAATCTTCTGACTCCCCTCTACTTCATCTACAACATCCGGTGTCCATCCTGGAATTGGCCAGACGTATGTGATGACGCGCGCGCCCGGTTTTAATTCTTTTTCAAGTTTGGGACGGATCTTCTCATACGTCTCAGGCATGAGGAACATGTATACAACATCGACATTCGAGAGATCTGTATGAAACGCGTTGCCGAGTTTGATGTGAATGTTTGAAAGACCCGCGAGTTTTGATTGTAGCCATGCGATTGCAACTTGCACAAGTGAAAGCTCGACGCCGATCACGTGCACAACCCCTCTCCCCCCATCCTTCGCTAAAGCTTCGGATGGCAGGCCGCCCTCTCCCTGCCTGCCGGCAGGCAAGGCCTCGAAGGGAGAGGGGGCTCGTGCCGCAATGGCACGACACACGCGCCCGTTTCCGCAGCCGAGTTCGATAAATGTTTCTCCTGATTTCAAATCCGCAAGTTTTACAATACGCTCAAAATCTTTTTTCCACGTAGGAACCCAAGGCGCCCCGGCGTTTGCAGCGTAGGCAAAAGAGATGAGAAGAACGAGGCCGATAGTGTAGAGGATCCACATAATTATTTTTTAATTCGTTTTTGTTTTTCAGGCGCGCTCACATAGTTCTCTTTCTTTGAAACCTTCTTTCCGCTCGCGATCTCCAACTTCTTTCTGGCGTCTCCCGCAATCATTCCACCTTTTTGCGCCGCGATTTTATTTTGAGAAAATCCTTTTGCATCTTTTGTTCGTGCAATCTCAGTCGTTGACGCTTCACCAAGCATAGAAAAGATGAGCTCGAGATCATCCATGTGGTCACGCAAGTTCTCACGTTTCAATCCTTTGAATTTTTTATATTCACTCGGTGTCATGCCGAATGTTGCTTTTGAGATTTCTGCTGTGAGGATTCCGTACTCCCGTTCTTCTTTCACACCACGCTTCTGCCACTCGTTCGTCAACTCATCTCGAACAGCAATCCCACGCACACGTTTCTCAATCCACGCGTCCGAGTAGCCTTTCGCTTTATAAAGGTCGCGCGTACGCTTAGTAGCGAGTTCAGGATTCTCGATTTCTTGAATGCGTTCGTATCCGACTTGCGCGAGCCACAACTTGAACGGCTCGGCTTTCGAGGAAGGAATGGATTGAATGATGCGAAAAATACCCGCAGTGTTCGCACAATCCGATTCGCGCATTTTTCCGTCTGGAGCCTTTAATTTCAACCCGTGACAAAATGTCACGACTTCACTTCCCTCCTCAATTAACCGCTGTTTCAATTTTCTCCAATACGCCCCACCATCGAGACTATTGGTTAAAACGGAACAAACGTCCACAACAGAAAACCACCACTCGTTATCATGAAGGACTTTTCTAACTTCTTTACCTTGAAAAAGTGAGATTTGAGTATTCATAAACATTTGCAGTTACGAATAATACGAGAATGATACAGGCTCTTCAAAATACAGCAACGAACCTGTTGATAAAAAAATGAATCATTTCTGATTCATCAAGAGTCTACTTCATCACCCGCAGCCGACACTCTGTGTCGCGAATCGGGCAGGTGTGTTTTTCGTGATCTGCATACTTGTCGCAGCGGCCGCAGGTGAGATCCCACGGCACAGGATCAGACCAATTCGTGTGCGAGACAAGATTCATCATGTGGCCCAAGTGAACCGAGACGGGATTTGTGGTCACACCAAAGATGATGCGATCTTGCGTCAGAAGCAAATGCTTCATCTGAACGTACAGAGCCCGGCCGATGCCATGCCCACGCAGATCCGGACGCACCCAGGCGGTTCCAACCTCATGGAATCCGTCCGCAACCGGCCACGCCGCAAAGTACCCAACAATGTGTTCATCGCGCAGTTCAAGAACGGCATATCCATCCAGGTAAACCCGCTTCAACTGATCCGGCGTTGTGCGCGTATGCAAAATCGCCTTTTCAGGAAGCAAATTTTGAGACAGTTCATTCCAGCACTGATCTGGAATATCCTCAATCTTCGGACGCATTTTGTTGTACATGACACTCTCCTGTATCGCGTTGTGAAATGCTTTAAATTGGATGAGATGCGAAGTGCTGGAGGCAAAAAATATGTTGAAATGTATTCACATACATTGAAACATTTTTTTGCCGAAGCACGAGCAGATCGCCAATTTTAAGCATTTCATTGAAG